>SLPT01000322.1 GCA_007131845.1 Desulfobacteraceae bacterium
CCGCACCTGCTGCCGGATCCGTCTCGGATGCGGCATGATAGTGCCGGATAAAAGCCTCAACGACTTCTGCGTCAAAATGCGTTCCTGAATTCTGAATCAGCATCCCGATTGCCTTTTCCGGCTCCAGGGGCCGCTTATAGTAGCGGCTGGCCGTGAGCGCTTCAAAATAGTCGGCAACGGCAATAATGCGTGCACCCAAAGGTATTTCCCGGCCTTTCAGACCGTTGGGGTAGCCGCTGCCGTCAAGCTTTTCATGATGGGATCCGGCGATAAAGGGAACATCGGCCAGATATCCCTCAAATCCCATCTGTTCCAGTATCTTTACGGTCTTTTCAGCATGGCACTTGATGTCTTCCATTTCATGAGCCGTAAATCGCTCCTTTTTTTTCAGAAGAGAATCGGGGACGCCGATTTTTCCATAATCGTGGAGCAGCGCTGCGATCTTGATTTTTTCCCTGTATTCCCGATCAAGTCCCAGTTCTTCGCATATCCCCACGGCATACCGGGCAACCCGCGCCGAATGTCCGCTGGTAACGGGATCCCGCGCATCGATTGTCGAGACCATGACCTGCAGAACCGACTCCAGCTGCTTTTCCCTTGCTTCTATATGCTCGGTATGCCGGATTACAATCCCTATGACGTTTGATATACCCATCAAAAGGCTCATATCGCTTTGAACAAGTACCCGTTTGGTTTTGATGTTGTCCACGGCCAGAATGCCCAGACTTTCACTGTCACAGATTATGGGGCAGCAAATGAACGCTTTGGCGCTGATACGGTCGGCAACCTCGAGGCTCCTGGCGGAAAGCGTATTGCCGATCTCGTCGATGTCGTTGACCAGAAACGGCTTCCGGCTCCTGAAGGAGACAATGAAGATGCCCCTGGATTCCCTGTTGTCCAGGCTGAAACGAACATTTTTCAAGAACTGGTACTGATGGTTCGTATATCCGTAACCAGCCCGGAAAGACAGGGCGCTTTTCTCCTTGTCCGCCAGCATGATCATGCCACGGTCATAATCAAGGCGTTTCTCAAGTATTCCGACAACTTCTAAAAGAACGTGATCGAGGGTGCGGCACCGGTTCAAGATTTGCCCGATCTCCCGGGTAACACGTGTGTTGTTGTAGTTGATATCGATCTGCTCGACCAGGCTTTCGCTTATATTGCGCATGTTGGATAGCGTATTGCCGAGATAGTGTTTATCGAGTCTTTCATTGATATAGGCCATGCCGAGATATGCCGTGAAGCTGAAAGTCAGGATGAAAACCGTATACACAACCGGGAGAAAAATCGCTGAAAACAGCGTCACCGTCAGGAAAAACAATAGCAGGTAGTTTTTCAGCAGCCGGAAATGATCCGTAAGAGACGGTTCCCAGGATATAATGTAGCGACACGCCGGATCCCCTCTGAATACGCATTCCGGATGCTCGATTTCGGGCAGCCGGTTATTGAACAGAGACAGGATGGCCTCGAAAAAGCCTTTCCGGTTTTCGCATTGAAACGGTTTTTCGTCCGTTCCGGATTTTGGTTTTACGAGAACCTCGACCCGGTTGGAAGCAAGCCGCCTGGATTCATAGTCTGCCGAGCGGGTGAAGTTGCTGCTGGTCTGACCGATTTTTTCGTATGCATATCCTGGAGAGAGAAACCCAAGAACGTATTGCCACATTGCCCCGACGGATTCCGGAGAGGCGGCGTAGCGTCCGGCTTCCCTTGCAATATAGGGATTGTCGGTCTGTCGAACGATTTCCTCGTAAAACCGGTCTATCTGCTTTTGGCTGAACCAATGGCCTTCATCGTTGATTTCATAGGATTTCATCCCCGCATGATTCATCACGTGAAGCGGATCGACCTGGGGATATCGCTTCCGGAGCAACTGGATGTAAGGCAGGATAATCCGGCTGTTATAAAGGGGGCCGCCATGGATCCGGGTGTTGGAATCAGTCATGAGGTTCCTGAAAAATAGTCAAAAAAGTCTGACTGATTCTACATAATAAAATCCAAAATGGCAAGTAGATTCTACATTAAATTCTATATTGGTGCCTTTGACGGAAATCAGGTGACGGAAATCAGGATTTTTCGTCAAATTCAAGGACGGCGAAAATTTTAACCGCAGGAATACCGCTTGTATTTTGAGGATTAAAATTTGAGCCTTGATCTTGAACTTTTTACAAAGCCGTCGGATCACGACTTTTTACGAGATCATCAGGCATTAGTTACCCATAAAACGGGGATCGATTTCCTCGATGAACTTTCTGGCATACCGGTCGCTCAGATCCGCGGCTTTCTGCATATCCTCCATTCCGTAGTAGCGGTTTCCGGAACGGACATGAATCCATCCCCGGCCGTAATAGTAGCGGGCTACGTCGGGGTTCAGTTCGATGGCCCGGCTCATGGCGTCAAGGGCTTTTTCATATTCATCCATCTCGGTATAGGCCACGCCGAGATTGAAATGCGCCTCTGCATTGTCCGGCTCCAACTCAATGGCCTTTCGGAAAGCCCCAACCGCAGCGTCCTGGTTTCCGTAAACCGAAAGCAAAGCACCCCTTTCGAACCAATAAGAAAAATCTTTGGTGTCATTACCGGATTCTGCAAACAGGGTTGCCGGCAGCAGGAAAACGACAAACCCGATGAAAAATAGTACTGCGGATCGAAAAAAATGGTTGGACGGTTTCATTTTTCATCTCCTTCGGGCGCTGAATATGATGTACTCGTAAAAAGTCACGCTCAGACAGCTTTATGAAAAATTCAGGATAAAGGCTTGCTATATCCCAGAGAATGCAGAGTAGTTAGCGTACACGAGATTCTGTCGAATTACGCGCAGGCATGGATATTTGGCTTTTTACAAAGCCATCAGATATACTATACCGGCGGAACCGGCAGTGTGTCAACGGGATTACGTGGAAATTCCAAAATACGGTTCGGGTCAAGCCCGCAATGACGGGCGGCGCTCGCATCGAGTATCGAAGGCAGCCCTCCGGATTGATCCGGGGTGTATCCCAAAACCTTACCCCACACTTCGTCGTCTTCCATGCAGAAATACAGCGTCACATCCGGTGCCAGATTCCGGATGGCTTCCGCAAGCGCCCGATAGAGCCGGATCCGGAGGGGTTTAAAGTAACGCATTTTTCCGTCCTGCCCCCGGATGAATTCTCCATACACAATGTCCGAGCGTGGATGCCTTCTTTCGATAATTTCCTGAAGATGCGTCATGAAACGAAATGACCCCATGCTGATCCATACAACATTGCCCGGATCGATGCGCCGGAAAAGTTTTCGAACGACCCGGGCGTAGTCCGCTTCGCATCCAGGGTACCATATCATGGGGTCAAAGTGAAATCCCAGGGGGTATCCCCGCAACTGGCACTCGGCGGCTGCATGAATCCGGTCATCGAGGCTTGCCGTGCCTCTCTCCTGCTCCCGGATGGCTTTTTCCGTATTCAACGACCAACTCACGATCGTATTGCGCCGGTGGTCGAGTCCAAGCAGCCCCTGGGTCGCGACGGTCTTTGTTTTCAATTCAAGAACGGCGTTGTCCCTTCCGGAAAAGAGATTCACGAGGTGAGATGCCAGCGGATACACCGGCTCCCAGATCAGGCTGTCGGTAAACTCGCCAGTCCCCGTGCGGTACATGGGCCCGGACGAAAAAAGCGTCTCAAGCTGATCGGTCATTTCCCGGAAATTGACGAACAGGGTGAGAACCGGCGGATGAAAATAGGCCTGCAAGATGCAATACGAGCAGTCCATGGTGCAATAGGCGCCGATATGCAGAATATGATAGTCGCAGCAAGTATAATGCGATGTGCCGGGGCATTTCCGGATAAAGGGCCCCTTGTTTCGCGTGATGAAAAGACTGTGCTTTCCTGCGGTTTCCGGATTGTTGCCGCTGCGGATATCGCGCAGCACCTCATCCGGATCGGCGACGACGATCTGTCCGGCCTTTATCCTGGCCGATATTCCGGCAGTCTCCGGGTAATCTTTGACCTGGGGGTCTATGTAGAGTTTACGTATCTTCAATTTCCCGCTTCATTATTTCACGCATTGCCGGATGATTTGACAAAACGCCCAGATAATCGGCCTTTTGCGCCAGTTCTCCGCAGGTTTCGAATTCCAGTGCAAACGTATAGGCGGGGTTTTCAAAGCCAGGCGATGGAATCAGGGAGAGCCCCGGAGGGAGATCAAGTTTTTCCCGGTTTATATGGAATGCGGTCTCGAACCGGGCAAGATGCGGGTAGCGTGCCTTCCGGATTTCCCTGCGCAGATGGTGAATTTTCGCTTTGCGGTCGAGGCGTTCGTCTTCAAGGATCGGCGTTGCGGGCAGGCGCAGAAGCACATTGGAAACGGACGATTGTTGAAGAGCAGACAGGGCTTTGAGGTGCGTAAGCATTTCCAGCTGCTGGCTTGTTGTGGGCCGAAGCGTTTCGATCAGGTTTGCAAGTGTATCGCCATCCTGTTGATTGAGCGTGCCAAGTTCAAAAGCCACTTTCATGGAGGTCATATCATGGTATACCATCCGCTGTATCGTTTCAGGAAGGCTTTGCAGCCGCAGGTATTTGCGGGCAAGATCCGGAGTGATGCGGATGCCGGCGGCAGCGGCCGTATCGGGCAGATCCTTTTCATCCTCCAGGCGGGCCATGAGCTTTCCTGTGGCGGCAGCTGCCTCCATGAGATTCAGCCCGCCTTTCAGGGCATTGTCGGCGATGGCGATCCGGAGCAGGTCGATTTCAGGGACCCGGCCGTACGCAAGCACCCTGGCCGATACCTGGTTTAGACTCAGTTGCATGCAGGCCTGGATTCGTTTGAAGCCGCATACGATCCGGAACCCGGCGGGTGTTCTTTCCAGCAGCGGGGGGGTGATGACCCCCAGCGTGCGAATCGATTCGATCAGTTCCGGGCTTGCTGCGGAAAGGGAAACGCGGTAACGTTCGTCCAATACATCGATATCCGCCGGATCAACCCGCATTTCCCTTGCATCCGCATTCAGCCCGTTTGGCATTACTTCACCAGGATATTCATTGCTTCCGCATATTTTTGTCTTGTATTCTCAAGCACCTCCGGAGGAAGCTCCGGTGGCGGGGGCTCCTTGTCCCAGTTCACCGAATTGAGGTAATCCCTGAGATACTGCTTGTCGAAGCTGGGTTGAGGGCCCCCGGGTGCATACCGGTCCCTGGGCCAGAACCGCGAAGAATCGGGGGTCAGGATTTCATCTATGAGGATGAGCTGATCGTTTTCATCGAGTCCGAACTCGAACTTCGTATCGGCGATGATAATGCCCCTGGAATCGGCAATTTCAGCTCCCTTCATGTAAATTTCCAGGCTGATGTCCCGCACCTTTTCGGCAAGATCCTTGCCGATCCGATCAACGGTTTCTTCAAAGGATATGTTGATATCGTGTTCATGCATTTCACCCTTGGTGGACGGCGTGAAGATCGGCTCGGGCAGGCGATCCGACTCTTTTAACCCATCGGGAAGCCGAATGCCGCAAACCGTTCCGTCCTGCTGGTAGGTTTTCCAGCCGGATCCGGAAAGATAACCGCGGACAATGCATTCGACCGGAAGGGGGCGCACCTTTTGAACCAGCATGCTCCTTCCTTCCAGGTTATCCGCATATTGCCGTGCATTTTCCGGAAATCGCGACACATCGCTTTCAACGACGTGATGAGGAATTATGGACTTCATAATGTCAAACCAGTAAAGCGAAATCCGGGTCAGCATTTTGCCTTTTTCGGGAACCGGTTCTCCCATAATCACGTCGTAGGCGGAGATCCGGTCCGTAGCCACAAGCAGGAGGTTTTCTCCGAGATCGTAGATATCACGAACCTTCCCCCGTTTAAATAGTGTCAATTCCGGAAATCGTGTTTCAAATACGGTGGTCATTGATCCTTTCCTTAATCTCTGATGATTGTCGTTTCCGGGCAGCAGCAATGGGTAAGAAACGCACGAACCCCGGCCGCTATCGGTCGGCGGGATAATAATGAATGCGCGACAAAAGAATTCACACGATTTTTTTGAATTCGTTTATCAACCGCCGCAGCTTCGCGTACAGATCGAAATCCACTTCGTAGAACTCGATTCCGGATTCGAACCGGCCGCTTTCACTGCGGTTGCAGTACATCACTCTCCCCTTGATATCAAAAATATCCTCCTCGATGCCGATGGCAAGAAACAGAATATAGCGGGTTTCGATCGGTTCATGGGTTTCAACCTTGACGCCGGCTTCGCTGATATTCAAAGTCCGCGCCATCCCCTGCCCTAGCTGCCTTCCTTCGGAATCCAGGCAGATGTAGTGCAGAAGATGCACCGCCTCGTAACGTTCTTCCTCCCGCCTTCGATAGTTTTCCATCGGATATAGGACCTCCTGTTAGGAACGGGTGATCAGATTCCCATCTTCCCGGCCAGATCCATGATCCGGCCGGTTGTCACGGAAATACTGGTAGCCATGTATTCGACCATATTTCTGAATGTATTGGAAATCGACTCATATTCTTTTTTGACTTTCCGGAGGTCGTATCGTTCCGCGCGAAAATCCCTGGAAGCACAGACGAAGGCGGAGTAGGGCTCGTGGGATGAATTCAGAAACGGAATGGCCCCCACAAAATCCCCCGCACCCAGACTGCACAGATGAATGCTGCCTCCCGGCGTTTTCCGGATGACATGGGCCTCACCGGCCGTGATCCGGAGACATTCGTTTTCGTTTCTTTCCGGGGATATCAGCATCTTCATCTTTTTATGCCGATCGGTGGTCACATCCTGTTTCAAAACGGCCCGGGCGCACACATCCGTAACCTGCCGCAGCCGCTTGTCAACGGATATCAGTATACTTTGCAGGTCATCGGACATAGCGGCATATTCACGGCTGATCAATTCGGAATCGAGTACGCCCAACTGGACCTTCCCGATGGCCTTGACCGTTGCGCTGCGAACATTCCCTTCCCGCAAGAAGGAAACGATGCTTCCGATGTATGCGCCGTCCGACAGACGGACGATGGGGGCGGGTCCTTCCGGAAGGATCCGGATGACTTCCATTTTCCCGGACAGGATCACCCAGAACCAGTTTCCGAAGCGATCCTGTGCAACCACGTCCGTTCCTCCGGGGAATTCCTCCTCGTCGACCACGTAGACATAGTCGATCACGGGACCCTTGATATCAGGAAGATCGTCCTGTTTTTTCGATTTTTTCTTTTTCTTCGGCTTTTCACCGACCTCGGGAGCCGGTCCGACTTCCGGGATCAGGCCGTCGTCAAACATCCGGAGACCATCGAGAATGATTTCCATCCGGCTTTTTTTGATGGTCGGCGTGCAATTCGCCTCGTCCCGGATAAATTCAAAATCGGCATGCGTCCAGCCAAAAAAATTGTACAAAACATCAACGCCGGATTCTTTACCGAATTCGGCATGGACCGGATTGCCATCGTCAAGATAGATGTATCCGGGTTCATCGAAATGCCCGGATAGCAGCTTGATAACACCGGTGCTGCCGCTGCTGCCGAGCTGCTGAAGCAGTTCTCCCAGCTCAATAAACGCAAGGCTTCCCTGTAACACAACTTTCGATTTCATACACCCAGCTTCCATGATTATCACGGGAATGCCGCAGATATTCTGCAATCCGGACGTTATGCACTCAAACAGAGCGCAGGAAAAAATTCGGCAGGGGGTGATTCTCGCCACTGCCGCACTGAATTTTGACGGCTTCGTAAAAAGTCCAATATCTGCGTTACGCGCGATTTCTCAGAATTTCACGTACGATAAGTACGCTGCATTCTTCGAAATCGCGCAAGCCTTGATCTTGAACTTTTTACAAAGC
>SLPT01000098.1 GCA_007131845.1 Desulfobacteraceae bacterium
CCGGCAGAGCAAATGCAATCCGGAAAATCCGGGAGGCCCCAAAGACGCCTCCCCATTTCCCGAAGTGTCCGCTGCGGCAGGGTTGCTGGGCGGTTTCTGTGTTTTTCTGTCGGCTTTTTTCTTTTATCTTTCCACGGTGGTGATACGTCTAGCCCGGGATCATACCGTCCTGGATCCGTCCTTTTTTGTCTTTTCTCGTTTTCTTCTGGGGTTTCTGGTCATCTGCCTGGTCATGGCCATCCGGCGCCGGGGGCCCCGGCCCCTTAAGTACCATTACCTCGTGGGCAGGACCGTGACCAATTTGCTGGCCGTTTACTTCTTTTACCAGAGTGTCACGGTCACCACGGTGGCCGAGGGCAACATTTTGAACATGACCTATCCGGTTTTTCTGGCGCTTTTTTCCTGGGTGTTTCTGAAGCACCAGCGCGACGGCGTGGCATTTGCGATGGTTTTCGTCGCTTTTGCGGGGATATGGTTGATCCTGGCCCCGTCCCAGATGTCCTTGCGGGTGGAGAACCTGTGGGGGCTGGCATCCGGGATCACGGCCGCCTTTTCCATCATCTACCTGAACATGAGCCGCCGGTACCACGATTCGGAAACTGTGCTTTTCTATATGTTCGGACTGGGAGCGATCCTGGTTTACGCCATGTTTTACCGGCATATACATGTGCCGGATGCAACGGCGTTTCATTATCTCTTTTGGTGCGCGTTTTTCGGCGTTGCCGGGCAGTACCTGCTGACCATCGGATTCCGGTACGTAACGGCCGTGGAGGGCGGAATCATTTCTTCCACCCGGATCCTTTTAGCCGCAATGCTCGGCCCGCTCCTGGCCGCGGAGGCGCCGCTGGAAGCCGGCGGCTGGCTCGGAGCGCTTTGTATTTTTGCCGCCAACGTGGTGCTGGCGACCCGGAAAGTCCAGGGGGAGGGGCGAAGCCGGTCTGAAAACGGGTAACCGTTGTAAAAAGATCCGCCGTGTAAGGCGAACCGGTCGTCAGAACGTGTAGCCGATCGTGAAATGATAGGCTCCGGGGCTTTCCCCTTCTTTGCGGTCGAGTTTCCACCCGTGCATCAGGCCGATGGGGCCAATGGGCGTATGGTAGCGGAGCCCGATGCCGGCACTGGAGCGCCACTCGCTCGAGCCTTCGTCACGCAGCGCCTCCCGGATGCTTCCCGTGTCGTAAAAGGTGGCCAGTTCGAAGTTCCGGCCGATGTTGTAGCGCGCCTCGATGGTTCCCATAAGGGATACGAGGCCGCCGACGGGATCCCGGTTTTCATCCACGCGCAGCCGGTTTTCGGAAAATCCGCGCACGTTCATGGTGCCGCCCAGATAAAAAAGCTGGTCGTCCGGTATATCGTTTTTCTCCCCGTAGGGGTCGATGTAGCCCACCTGCCCCATCGTTGCAAAGGTAAGCCGGCGGGTAGGTGTATAGTAGTAGCGCGTACTGAGGCGGTACTTGAAAAAGTTGTCCAGGTCGTTGTCGAGCCCCTTTGAGATGCCGACGGATGCCGAGGCCCGGATGCCCCGGGTGGGTCGCACGAAGGAGTCGGTGCTGTCGTAGGTGATCCCCGGGGTGGTCACCAGCACGGTCCGGGAGCGGTACTGGTCTTCGTCTTCCGGGGCGATGGGGGTGTCGTCCGTCCGGTATTGATCCCTGTGGTCGTACAGAAATCCGAGACTGGCGGATATTCTGGGTGTCAGCGGGCGAGAGAGGCCAATTGTCGCACCGGTGCTCCGGACGCCGAAATTTTTGTTGAGCTCTTCGATTTCTTCGGTATACACGGCGGCATCCGCTACGATTCCGGTGTTGAACAGGTTGGGTTCGGTGTAGCCTATCTCCGCCTTGTATCCGATCATGCTCAGCTCGCCGAATGCCCGCAGCTCCTTGTTTCGCCCCAAAAGATTGATGGTGCCGGCTCCTGTATTGAAGTAAAACAGCCTGGAGGTGTCATATCCGGTTGCAAACTGAAAGAAATACGGTTTTTTTTCATTGACCGAAGTCAAAAGGATCACGCGGTCGGCCTCTTCCTCCAGGCCGATGGTCTGGAACCGGGCGGTTTGAATCGCATTGACGTTCCGGATATTGCGCTGGGCCTCGAGCAACGCCGAAAGGGAGAACGGTTCGTTTCGGGAAAGCCGGGCCGGGCGGCTGAGTGTTTTATCCCGGGTGATGAAGTTGCCGATAAAGAGCATCTCCCCCATTTCCACGTAGGGGCCCTGATCCACGTGAAAAACCAATTGTGCTTCGGTTTCATCCCGGCTCATGGTGGTCCCGGTTTCCACCTGGACGTGGGGATAGCCCTGCTCGGAGATTTCTGCCGCGAGGCGGTTTCTGCTCTCCTGGATGCGGGGCTCCCGGTAGACGTCTCCCGGCTCTACCCGCAGACGCCTCAGGGCCTCGTTTTCGCCGAAAAGATCAAGCCCTTCGAAACGGATATCCGAAATTACGGTCCGGGGGCCTTCCCGGACAGTGATCCGTATGTGGACCAGAAGTATGTTTTCATCGTCCGCTCTGCGCGTTTCGATGGACGATTCGACGGTAGGCGAGAGGTAGCCCCGCTGCCGGTAGAGGGACCGGATCGCAGCCGTATCCTCGTTCAGGGTCGCCGGGTTGTACTGACCTGCATGGAAGAGGCGGGGCGGTGTGGTGAGCATCTGGTCCTTGATTCTGTCAGTCGAAAGACGCTGGTTTCCGTCGATCTCTACGGAATCGACGATATAGCGGGGACCTTCGTCTATGGACAGTGTAATTTCCCGGTGCTGGCTGCCATCGCGATCAACGATCTCATCGGAGCGGCGGATGCGCACATCGAGGTAGCCGGCTTCCCGGTAGCGGGTTTCAAGATTGCGGATGCTTCTGCGCAGCCCGAAGTCGTTGACGTTGCCTTCCTCAAAAATGGTCAGCTCCCGCCGCAGGCTTCGGGTGCGAATATTATCGTTTCCCGTGATGATAAGATCGTAACGGGGGCCTTCCGTGATATGAAAGACGATCCTCGCTCTGGCCCGCTCTTCGTCGAGCCGGACATCCGATTCGACGCGCGCTTCGCAGAAACCGCGGTTCCAGTAGAGCCTGCGGATCGTTTCTTCGTCTTCCTCGAGCTTTTCGTTGATCAATCGCTTGGCGCCGCCGATCAGTTGGGATGATTGCCAGGTGTTGAGGCGGAAAAGGATCCGGGCACCGGAAAAATGGTCGTTTCCCCTGGCCCGCACACGGGATATTTCGTAGTAGGATCCCCGGTCGATATCCACATAGACGATATAGTGCCCGTCTTCCGGATCCCTTTCCGCACGGATGGACACTTCCGGGTCGATGTATCCTTCCGTCCGGAACAACTCGCGGATATAGGCGGCCTGCTCATCCAAAACCGATTGAATGTAGGCATCTCCCGTATAGACCGTCATGACATCCGTGACTTCGTCCTCGAGCAGCGGAAAGTTTCCGGATATGTGGATATCCTTGATTCGGGCAAAGGGTTTCAGGCGGAAAAGCATTGTAAGCGGCGGGTCTGTCCAGTCGGGATCGGGAATTTCAATGGTTTCAAACAGCCCCGATCGGTTCAGGGCGCTCACACTCCAGGAAAACCGGGCATCGGAAAAGGGCTCGCCCTCTTTCAGGAAAATCAGACTTTCGGCGATTTTTTCCCATCGTTCCTTGTCTCTTTCATCATCGACGATGATCTCGATTTCGATCCGCCCGATCATAAGATCCGTAACATCGTCGCCGGTGGCGTCCTCCTGAATTGCCGGCCCGGCACTCGGTTCCCCGGCTCCGGCGGATGCTTCGGTAAAAAGAAACAGGGCCGCTGCGGCTGCGAGGATGCAGGCTATGAGCCTGTGCCTCCTGCCGGCATATTTACCGGTAAAGCGATTGAACATGGAAGTCCTTTATCTGAATTTAAGCCGGAACTGCATTTCACTGCCAAACGTTCCGGCGCTGTCCTGAAAGGCGCTCATGGACAGGTATTCCAGCAGTCGGTAAATGGCCGTCCGCTGCTGGACGGTTTCGCCGCCTTTCCTTTCCAGGCCGTAAGTCACGGTCAGGCGACGGGACAGTTCCTTGCCGACGGTTACGCGTATCGAGTCGTCCGCTTCGGTTGCGGTATCGTTTTGCCTGTATTCCACTTCGAATATGTCCAACCCGGTTCCGGCACGCACATCCTCCTCCAGCCTCCCTGCAAGCAGGCTGATGAGCATTTGTTCGGGAGATGGCCCGGCCGGCCCGGTTCCTCCTGCCAGTTCCCGCGTGGTCTTGCCGAGAATCAGCAGCGACAGGATGTCGGCGTGCTCTTCATGCGGATTGGACGAGAGCCTGAAATCGAGCGCTTCGGGGGTGCCGGATATTTCCAGGAGAATGGTCCACCTGCGGACCTCTGAAATGGCACGGATGTCGATATCCGGGGAGATCCGGTACGGATCGAGGAAGTCGATGATGCCCCGGGCGATGTCAAACTCGATGTTCTGGTAGGAAACTGTTCCCTGTGCGACTTCGGCCCGCCCGGTGAGCTGTGGCTGATTCAGGGAGCCGTTGATGCGCAGTTCGGGCCGCAGGGTCATCAGGGCGAGGTTGTTGTCCACCATGAGAGGCCGCCGAAAACTGGTTTCAATATCCAGGTTCAGGTTGCGCAGGTAGGGAATGTCTATATCCCGTGGTTCTGCCACCACGGGTGCACCGCGTCGCCGCCGGGTGGCCTCTCCGATCAGATCGATCTCCACATCCCTGTAATACAGGCCTTCGAGCAGGATGATGTGTCCGGACAGCGTGGTATTATCCGGATGACCGGTGAAGGTGAGATTGCTGTTGAATACCATATCTATGGTGCCGGGAATCCGTATCGGAAGCGCGTTGGCGGTTGCTTCCAGGCGGACCGGTCCCGGGGAAAACCCGTCCTCCAGTTCCATTGTGCCTGACGCGCTGAACCGGCCGGAGTCGAGACGGCCCGAAAGACGGGCCAGTTCGATGCCGCCTGGGGAGATCCGGATCCGGCCGTTGATGCCGTGAAGCTGCTGCGCGAGGTTCGGCACAGTCATCCTGAGATCCTTGATTTCAATCTCTGCGTCAAAATCGGGCCTGCCGTCTGCGCGGACGAAATTCGCTGAAAAGGAAATGTCCCCGCCAGGGTCTTCCAGCGCGTGAGAGAAGGCCGATATTACGGGGAAGGGAATGTCCCCCCGGGCTGTGGCTTCAAGTTCGCCGTCCAGGCGGCCGGAGCCGGCGATATGGACGCGGCTGGTTTCCAGAAGGGCGATTTCGTTTTCCGGGATGGTAAAGCGGCCTTCGGTAAAATCCGCCGATAGGCCCGCAATACGGATCAGCTCGCGGGGTGCTGCGTTGTTTGTCGACTGGAAGACGGTCATTTGCAGGATGTTCATTTCGGCCGATGTGGCCTGGATGTCGGAGACGTTTCCCCCGGCCTGCACGTCCGCCGTCACGTTTCCGGAAAGGGTGTCCAGTCCGGCCATGTGAAAAAACGGGTCGAGCAGGGTGTTCTCGAAGTCCGCGCGAAGATCGAAATTGCCGCTATCGATGTGATAGTCGGCATCGATGGTGAATGTCGATTCCAGCATCGCGCCGGCAATGCGGTTTTTCAGGTTGAAAAAGACATCGACGGGATCTGCGGACGTTGATCCCGCCGCAAGCTCCCGAACTGATAGACGGCCTTCAACGTCGGGGTCGGCCAGGTCGCCTTCGCCTGCGGCCTCGATGGAAAAAATTCCGGAGACCCCGGAGTCTGCCAACGCGCCGATCCGCTGCAGCCCGATGTCGTCGGAGGATATGTCAAATGAAAACCGCCTGTCCAGAGAAACAAAACCCTCCCCCCGGATGGCTTCCCCGGGTGCGAGTGAGATCCGGGCGGCATCCACAAAGAGGGTTTCGTCCGAAAAAGTCGACGAGACGGTAATGCTCTCGATCCTCTGGATGCCTGTATCAATCTGCTCGCCGGAAAGCTCGATTTCGCCTCTCGGGTATTTCAGGGAGCCCTCCACCCGGCCGTCCATGGAAAACCGGCCGCCCATGGCGGGAACAAAATCGGAAAGGTGGATCTCGCCGGCTTCGATTTCCATGCGGATCGCGGGGTCTTCCAGGCGCTCAAGGGTGCCGGGTCCTAAGAGATCAATGCTGCCGGTGAATACCATTGACGAACGATTGTTATTGATTTCAAAGGGGGCCAGGTGAAGCCGACCGTCGGCGAACCGGATACCGGCGGTAACATTGCCCAGGTAATTGTCCCCGGCCTCCAGGTTGAATGCATCGAGCGAAAGTTCGGCGACCAGTTCCGTCAGCTTCCCCCTGGCACTGCCGTCGATGGTGACGCGGCCTGCGGCATCATCCGAGAAATCCTCGATGTAGATGTCGGATTCCTCGAAGACCAGATCAAGGGTGGGGACTTCAATCGGACTGAGGGTGCCGGGCTCGAAGATATCGGCGCTGCCGGTAAGCCGGAGCGCGGACTGCCGGTTTTGCACCTGGAAATTCTCGATTTCTATGGTCCCGTCGGCAAGAAGCATCCCGGTTTCCATGTCGCCGATCCGGATGTCGCCCAGGGCCATTTCTTTTGCCGTAAGCGACGCGGTTAACGCCGGTGCGGTAATTTTTTCCGACAGGTGCATCCTGCCGCTGATAGCGCCCGTCACACCTGCGCGGGGATGAAAATCCGACGGATTCGCATCGAAAAGATCCACGGTGAGATTGGCGGGCATGTCCCGTTGGAAGCCGGTAAAGCCCCCGTCGAATAGGTCTATGTGTCCTTCGGCGGCCACCCGCGAACCGCGGTTGTTTATTGAAAGATCTTTGATGAGGATG
This sequence comes from Desulfobacteraceae bacterium, assembly GCA_007131845.1. GTDB lineage: Bacteria > Desulfobacterota > Desulfobacteria > Desulfobacterales > Desulfosalsimonadaceae > B1SED10-16. The sequence continues at coordinate 6,801 of SLPT01000098.1, forward strand.
CGGCCGGCCCGTTCCAGTTCGGCCGCAAGGGTAACGTCTCCCATGCGGATTTCATCGTAGGACAAGTTGTTGGCGTCGAGCTCCGCCTGGATGGCCGGTTGAAGCACCGGGCCCGAGATGGCGGCGTCGAGGCGCGCGGGTCCCGATGCAACGGCTATGCTGAGTGGGGATAGAAACTCTGCCGCATCGGGTGTTTCCAGTTCCGCCGTGGCGTCGATTTCATTTTCGAAGATGGCATACGAACCGGCAACCCGAAGCAGCGTGCCGGCCACGCCCACCGTGACCGGATCTGCAAACGCGAAGCCGTTATCCATGCGTCCGGAAATGGTTATTGCGGGGTCGATGGGTAAAAGTCTCTCGCCAAGAGCGATGTCGTGGCCGTTTACCTTGGCTTCGACGTCGGCAGCAATGCTTTTTGGAAAAACACCGGTCCCTTGGAGCGCGATGTCGGCGTCTGCGGTTCCGGAAAGAAACGACCGGGTCCATTGGAGCCGGGCGAAATCGATCGCTTTTCCGTCGATTGCAAGGTCGTAGGAAAGGGCGTCGATATGGGTGGGCGCGGCAAGCAGTCCGTTTTGAAAAGCCTCCGCGAGGTCCACGGTGCCGGAAATCACGGCCGAGGCACCGGGGATGCCGGCGGCAAGGGTTTCGATCGCCACGCTCAGATCGGACAAATTGGCTTTCAGGTCGATTTCTTCGACCGCAACACCTGCAAGCTCTCCCCCCCCATATTGCACTGCAAGACGAGCCGACGGATTTCCGGGATCGCCGGAAGCGGCCAGTGCAAGCGAAGTCTTGCCGGAAATCCTCAGATTCGGCACGAACATCCGGCGGATATCATCAAGTTCCGCGCTTGCTTCCAGTTCCATATCGAGCTGCGGACGATCGAAGATTTCCGATGCGCTGCCCGCAAGCGAAAGGTGGGGGCCGCCGTTTTCCCC
>SLPT01000312.1 GCA_007131845.1 Desulfobacteraceae bacterium
ACACGTCCACCCCCTGGACGAGGTGCCGCCCGATATTAATGTCATAATCCTCAATGAAGATGATCCGGTGGCGCACGTTTGCATGCTTGGCAAACTGAACCACCTGCTTGATCAATGCCTTCCCCTCCTGGTCCTTGGGATGGGCCTTGCCCGCCATGACGATCTGGATGGGGTGCTTCGACGACGTAAGCATGGCCTCGAGACGCTCCCGGTCCATGAACAGCAGGTAGGCGCGCTTGTACGTTGCAAAACGCCGCGCAAAGCCGATGGTCAGCACCTCCGGGTCGAGCACCTTTTCCGCCTGCTCCATAACGGCCTTGGGTGCATTTCTCCTTCCGTACTGCTTGACCATGAGCGAGCGGCAGTGACGCACCAGCCGGGAGCGGCTCATTTCGCGGGCGCGCCACAGTTCCTCATCGTAGATCTGATCGATCCGGGAGGCGACATTGTCGTCCATATGAATGTTTCTGTACCATTCCGGCCCGAGGTAGCGCTCGAAAAGAAGGTGGTTTTCAATGGATATCCAGGAGGCGATATGGATCCCGTTGGTCACATGGGAGATGGGAACCTCCTCCACCGGCCGCGTGGGCCATGCATGGGCCCACATGCTCCTTGCCACCTCTCCGTGAAGCTGGCTGACGCCGTTGACGTATTGTGCGTACATGAGCCCCAGCAGGGCCATGGAGAACTTGCCGTAGGGATCGTAGCGGTTCCCGGTCTGCCCCATGGCGATGACGGACTCGATATCGGTTCCCAGCCGATGGGCGTAGGGATACAGATACGGCCGGACCTGATCCACGGTGAACTCGTCATGTCCGGCGGCAACCGGGGTGTGGGTGGTAAAAAGCGTGCTTCGGGGCAGAATCTCCATGGCCGTATCCAGATCGATACTTTCTTTTTCCATGATCTGTGCCGTACGCTCCAGCAAAGCAAACGTGCAGTGCCCCTCGTTCAGGTGAATCACGCCGGGGACATGGTTCATGGCCTCCAGCACGCGCATGCCGCCGACACCCAGAAGAATTTCCTGGGCCAGACGGGTATCGGATTCCCCCGGGTACAGCCGGGCGGTCAACTCCCGCTTGTCCGGCGTGTTTTCCGCAATATTGGTATCTATCAGGTACAAAGGGACGCGCCCCACCATGATGACCCACACCTGGGCCTGTATTTCACCGGATGGACCGGCCACGGAAATGCGCAGTTCATTTCCGTCGGCGTCTTTGGCCCGCATGACGGGCAGATGATAAATGTCGGTTTCGGGATATTCCTCCTGCTGCCACCCCTCGTGGTCCAGGTATTGGTGAAAGTATCCATTCCGGTAAAGCAGTCCGATTGCCACCAGGGGAATACCCACGTCGGAAGCGGCTTTCAGGTGATCCCCCGATAACACGCCCAGACCGCCGGAAACCAGGGGCAGGCTTTCATGCACGCCGAATTCCATCGAAAAATAGGCAACAGCGCCCTTCTCCCGGTAGAACGTATCCGAGTAATCTATGGGCGACTGGATCTCTTCTTCGAACTGGTTCTGCATCCGGTCCAGGTGTGCCAGAAACCCGTCGTCCCTTGACAGTTCCTCCATCCGATCCTGGCTGATCAGGGTGGAAAAGACAATGGGATTCCGCCCGGAGCGTTCCCACATCCTGGGATCAACCCGGCGAAAAAGCTCGATTGCATCCAGCCGCCACGACCACCATAGATTCCGGATCAGTTTTTCCATGAACGCCGAGCGTTGGGGAACATTCGGGAATACCTGGTATGTTTTGATCTTGCTCATGATTTCATCTCTTTGGTCATCTCTTTGAATTGCGGTTTATTGATCTAATCATAACCTGTTTCAGAGTAAAGCGCCAATGGATTTTATAGCGATTCACCCGTAAAAAGGCCAATAGCTGCGCCTGCGCGCAACTTCCCGGGAATACGGGATGTGCTGACGAAGGAAGCGCATCGTAAACGACATTTTTCCGAAGGATTTGTTACGGCGGCGTTAAAACGATGCGCTTCCTTCGCCAGCACATCCTAATAACCTGAACTTTTTGTAAAGTCGCGGATTGTAAATTTTTACGAAGCCGTCCAGGTTTGCGGTTTGCGCGACTCCGATGCCGATTCAAAGAACCGTACAGGCAAAGACCATGGCGCGGAAAAAAACGGCTAGTTCAGCAGAGAAAGCACCCGCAACACCTCGCTCGCCCCCCATGCCTGGGCGTCGCAGCCCCGATGCGTATGGGGATAATCGCCGTCGGATACCTCGGGCATATGCCCCAGACAGCCCTCGGATGCCGCGATGGTGCAGCTCGAAAGCCAGGCCTTGGCATCCGAGCGCCCCTGCGCGCCGTATACCATGGCCCATGCCTCGCAAAAAGAGGGAAACACCCAGCTCCACGCAGTCCCGTTATGATAGGCCGGCTTGCGCGACCCATCCTCATCCCCCTCGTAGCGGCCCCGATAGGGCCGGAGGGGATCACCCAGCACCCGACCCTGATGACGGATTTCCAGAGGAATCTTCACCGGCCGGTCGGCCAGGCTTCGGATGGCGCCCGGGATGATCAGCTCACTGCATGCGGACAGGATATTCGCGCAGACCATCGGGTCATCGACAAGCCCCATGGTGATGGCGAACAACTGGTTCGGCCGCAGGGCGTCATCGGCTGCGGCATTGGCCGGCGGTGTTCCCGGGACGCAGTGCAGGCAGTCTGAGAGAAATTGATTCTGCTGGCTGTAAAAATGCCGCATCACGGCATCTTTCACCCTTGCTGCGGTCCCGCCGGCATCCAGGCTGCCGGAAAAGCCCGGAGGCGTTTCGAGGCTTTCCAGGAAGCGAAGGGATGCATACCACAATGCCTGAATCTCGACAGGATATCCCTGCCGGGGGGTGCCGGCCGGAAAATTCGTATCCATCCAGGTGAAATGGGACGGCGAACAGACCAGCCCGGTGTCCGGATCCACCCGGATGCCGTTTTCCGTGCCCCGGATGTATCCTGAAGCAATTGAAAACAGGATCTCCCGGATGGTGCGGCTGCCGCAAGGCTCATCAAGCCATTTTCCGGATTCCTGCCGCTTGGCAAGGTCCCGGCATGCCACCATGAACCACAGCGGTGCATCCGAAGTATCCCGGTTTCCGGCGTCATCGCCGCAGATCATGTTGGGAAGCGTTCCGTCCTGCTCGAACTGCCCGAACAGCTTGATGATGTCGAGTGCTTCGGCGGTTTTGCCGGCAGCGATGAGTCCCCGGGAGAAAATGAGCGAATCCCGGCCCCAGTCCAGAAACCATGGATAGCCGGCAATAACCGACTTCAATCCCTGACGCGCCACCACGAACCGGTCCATGGCACGGACCATGGCATCGGCAAGAGGGACAGAGCGGATTGCGGGCTTTCGGCTCCAGACAGACGAATCGGGCGGCAAAAGGCAATCTTTTTCGCCGCTGCCCTCCAGCGCCGCCGCATCCAGGCTCAGACTGCCCCCGCCGTGGAGTTCTCCGTGAAACCACCCCGGGCTGAACAGATCCGAATGCGAATCCATCCCCCGCGTTTCCTCCAGGGGGCGATGTACCATGTAGCTCCATTCCGGCTCTTTAACGAATCCGCCGCCTGCCATCTCCACCGCCAGTTCCCGGGAAGGGTGCGGTCGGAATACAAACCCGTCCGTTTTCGGAAAAACCGCCCGCGGAAATGCGGTTTCCGGCCCGGCAAAGGCCTTGGTGAGATCATGGAAACTCCGGTCCTCGATATCGGGGCGCAGAATAAGCCGGACCGGCAGGTCGTCGCCAGGCTGATCGTCACCCGATTTCCGGTGCCGGTAAAAATGAATACGCACCCGGTTTTGTCCGGGAACCATCTCCACCACAATGTCCAGATCCACGTGAAGGCCAAGGCCGGCAGGAATCCTGTAGGCCCATTTCATCAGGCCGTTTTCCTGCTGCACGACGTAGCGGATGCAGTCCGTGGCAATGGGGCGGGAATAGTCCTGGAAAACGATCCAACCGCGGCACCGGGTGAACATGATCCACCGGTTGTCCGGCACCTCCGGGTTCATGTTGGCGGCAAGGAGTGCGTCGTACTTGGACGCCAGATGCCCCCACCAGGAAGATGCGCGGCAAACGCCGCCGATTCCGTTGGCATCGAGCATGGTGAACGGGGCGGCCATCACGTCCTGGCGACTCACTGCAACAGGAACCGTATCGTCCCCGGGTTTTTTAAGATAAAGCAGGTGCGCTGTCTCATGCCCATACCCCTTTTCTTTTTCCCCGCTCTTCCGATAGAGCGTCAGCTTCAGTAAAAGATATCGATGCTCGTCCGGCGGGATCATCGGCATGAACAAACCGAAAAACGTGCCGTCATCCCCTTCGATCCCTTTTTCCAGGGCAATCACCCGGTCTTCTTCCCCCACCATGCGCGCCTCGAAGTAACAGGGTGCTGAAACCATCAGGAAATGCCCGGGCGGGACCATGACCTGCCGGTTCAGATCCCGGGGATGCCGCCACAGAGTGACCCCGGCCGCCGCTCCGTTTGCGTTTTTGCCGATGCAATATCCGGCAGGATCCCGCCGGAGGCTTGCGGCCTTTTCATCCGGGTCGAAATCGCCCATATGGGTCGTTCCGTAAAAATGGCGATAGATGTCAAGCACCTTGCTTCTGAGCCGCTGCACGGTGATGCGTTCCGGCTCCTGCAGCCGGGCTGCTGCCGCCGCTTTGATCCGCTTCATGTCATTTTCATCCGCGCTCAGGCAGAGCACCCGGCCCGGTTCCATCTCCAGGACGCACCGGTCTCCGCTGCGCCGGATGGTTTTTTCCTGCAAGGACACCAAATCATAAACCGTATCGCCCTTGCCAGCGGGAAACAACCCACCGTCCCAGCATGCGGATACAGGATTGCTGCAATCGAGATTGACCAGCACCAGCACGGGCTGCCCCTGGCCGGGAGGCGTCCGCAGCAGGGCAAGAAAAGGCCCCTGTCCTTTTTCGACAAACTGAAGGGTGACCCGGTCGAAAAAGGCCGGATGGGTTTTCAGGATGGTATTGAGTCTCCGGATATGCTCCACCTGGTTGTTTTCCTGGCCCCAGTTCAATGGATTCGCATCGTGCACATCGATCTTTTCGGTAGCAAACCACTCCACGCCGTTTGCAAAGGCGAATCCGCCGTTAAACGAAAAAAGGGCGCACAGGGCCGTACGCATCCGGGCGTACGTTGTCGACACGGCCGCCAGGCGTGAGTTGTCATGGGTTTCGGCGAAATTAACCATCGGCCCGTCGGAACCGGCGATGTCGATGGCCTCGGGCAGGTAGTGATGGATCTGGCCCCGATCGTAATTCTGGAAAAGCTCCGAATAGGCCCAGTTCAGGTTGGACCTGTTCAGAAGATCCCGCGTCACGGAAATCTTGCCTCCCAGCCCTTCCAGGAAAAACACGGTGTCCGGGTACTGTTCCCGCACCCGGGCGACGATATAGCGCCAGGCAGACGCCGGAATCATGTACCCGGCATCGCAGCGGAAGCCATCGACGCCCCGGCGGCACCAGGTCAGAAACACCATGGCCATGAACCGCCACAACCCCTCTTTGGAATAGTCGAGCTTCGCAAGGTCCTCCCACAGAACGCCCCACGCCCCCGGCACCTCGATTTTCCCTTCCTCGTCGCGCTTGAGCCACCGGGGATACATCTCGTGCAGTCTTGCGGCCCAGCCGGTGTGGTTGATGGCGATATCGAGGATAACACGCGCATGCCGGGAGTGAATGGCGTCCACCAGCTCGATGAACTGCTCCATGGGCGTGGCCTTCTGATCGAACTCCGCCAGCGCGGGATCGACAAGCCGAAAGCTCTGGGACGCGTAGGGACTGCCGAAGCGGCCCATCCGGCCGTAGGTGGTGGGCGTCGGGTTGATGGGCAAAAGCTGGATATAACGGCAGCCGAGCTCGTCGACGACGAAGTCGAGCTCCTGTTTGAAATCCCGGAATGTTCCCGAAGGGGGAATCAGGGTGTAGCCTTCCCGGTCGAAGCGATTGAAATCGACATCCACCGGCGGTTTCCGCCGCTGCTTCTTGTTGGGGCCGAATTGACGGATAAAAGCGTTGTAGACCGTGTTGGCGCATACCGATTCGGCCGGCTCCACGTTGAGATGGCAGTTGTCGCCTTCCGGCCAGAGGGGCTGCCCGCCTTCCGGCAGAAAATAGCACTTGGCTTCGAAGTGCCCCACTTCGCAGAGCGGCAGGCGCAGAACAAAGCCGCCGCTGTCTTCGGCCATGGGAATATCGTGCCAGTCGTGATGCATGGGGGACTCGTTTTCGTCCACCATGGAGATGATTTCACCGCGCCGTACATGTGCATGGCCGATGTTTGTGCGCAGCCACCCGCTGCCCGGCCCCTCGTTTTCCACGAACAGCCGGAACTCCACCGTATCCCCGCGAAACAGCAGCATCCGCCGTCCCGGCTCCGGGTACTGGCTTGCATTTTCAGAAACGGGCATTGATTTTCCTCTTACTCTTTTTAAGGAGAACTAATTCATCATTTTGATATCCATTCCCAAGCACCCGGGAATCTCCGGAAGGGGCTGCATTTTTACCAGCGCCTGTATTGTTTTGCAAGATGATATTTGACGGAATTCGGCCATTATCGAAATCAATATTTTTTATTCAGCTATTCCGGTCCAAACCGACTTCGCGGGACCGACGGTCCTGTTTGTGCTCCCGAACGATGGCGCGGTTTCAGTCCCGACTGCGATTTCAATAATAACCTTACAAAGCGGATTTATCGGGTAAACAGGATATGCAATCTTTGCATGGGCGGGCAAAAGCATTCACCGGGCCTGCCGGTGGGACTATCAAATGGCCCATTCCGCAGGGCGGCTCTCCACCCCTCCCTGCGGAATGAACCGATTACAAAGACGTCCATCGCAACATTTTTCGGGTGCATCATTTGCATGCTTCGTAACCGCTAACGGCTGTGACGGCATTTGGCTATCCCATCCATTCATGCGGTTTCCGGCCGGCTCCCTGCCGAGGCCGCCTCCGGTCCGAAAGGCTTGAGCAGGATAATCAGGCGCGGCAGCAGGGTCAGGGCGCCCAGGAGGGCGATGAGCATGGCTAGCCCGGAAAAAAGGCCGAATATGATCGTTGGAATGAAATTGGACAGAGACAGGATCGCAAACCCGGCCACGATGGTGATACAGGTGTAGTACAGGGCATAGGCGATGGAGCCGTGGCACCGGTGCATGGAGGCGATATAGTCTCCATCTGTCGCGAACTCCTTCCGGAACCGATAGATGTAATGTATTGAGTTGTCCACAGCAATCCCGATACTCACCGATGCAATGGTGATGGTCATGATATCCAGCGGGATATCGAACCACCCCAGCAACCCCAAAACCACGCCCGTCGACAGGATATTGGGAATCAGAGCGATCAGCGCGATCGTAAACGAACGAAAAAGAATCAAAAACATCCCCATAAGCGCAACCAGCACCACGCCGATGGTCAATATCTGGGAAGCAAATAACCGCTGCAGCACGTCGTTGTAAAGAACCATCATCCCGGTGAGCCGGACGTTTTCCTCCTCAAAGCCGAAATCTTCGGTCAAATCGCGGCGGATCTGCTGCAACAGCTCGTTTCTGCGAAGACCCTCGGCAGAGTCCACCACGCGCAGATTGATCCGCGTTTCATTGTGCTCGATGGATGCGTAGGGCGCCACGAGAATTTCCCGGTATTCTTCCGGAAACTGGTTGAAAACCATGTTGAG
>SLPT01000031.1 GCA_007131845.1 Desulfobacteraceae bacterium
ATATCGGAGATAGTATCTGAAATTGCAGGCGAAACCGGCGTAGTCTCCGAGTTGCGCCGGGAGCTTCACCCGTGGCGGCAGAAATTTGCCGATGAAATGATTGAGTTCGACCTGCGGCTCTAAAACCTGTAAGGACCATCGCGGCAAGGCCGTCCCGGAAATCCAATACCGACAGGATATCGTTATGACTCCCAATATATTGATAGTAGACGACGATTCCGCATTACTCCGGCTGCTGGAAAAGGAACTGGAAGGATACGCAGATTTTTTTTCCGTTATCACCGCCGGAGACGGTCAGGGTGCGTTGCAAGTCCTGTCCGATGCCGATATTTCACTTGTCATTTGTGATCTTCGGATGCCCGGAATGGACGGGTTCGAGCTGATCGGACGCATTACCAAACAGTACCCCGATATCCCCGTGATGGCGATGACCGCCCATGACCGTCCCAAGACCCGGGATGTGGTTTTGAAAACCGGGGCGATGGATTATATTACCAAACCCATCGACGGTGCCGGGCTCTCCGACCGTATTATAAAGATTCTTAAAAAACGAAGCGAGGGGGGGAGTCTCAGGAAGGTATCGCTCGAAACCTATCTTCAGTTGGTTGAGATGGAAGAGCAGACCTGCACGCTTCGTATCATTTCTTCTTCCGGAATGAAAAGTGGCGTGTTGTTTTTCCGGGATGGGCGCTTGATGGAGGCGCGCATCGGCAGCCAGCGGGGAGCGGATGCCGCTTACGAGATTCTCTCCTGGCCGGGCGTAGCCCTTTCCATTGAAAATACCTGTCCGGTCACAGAAAAACACATCGAGGGCGAATTGCAGGCCATTCTCCTTGATGCAATGCGCTCCCGGGACGAAGACGAGTCCGGACACAGCCTTGCGGAGGAGGAAACAGCGGGCGACGCGACGGTCGGGTCATCTGCCGCAGATATTGACACCTCTGCTGAAAATCCGGCTGAAGAATCGGCTGCTCCGAAAGAGCCGCCTTCTCCGGCCCCGGACGAACCCCTTTCGCCCGTAGCGTTCGCCGAGCGGAAGCTATTCGTGGCCATAGGAAAGAACAGCGGTATTCAGGACGTTTACAGCGACCCGATATGGGCGGGGATGGTTTACCATGCCAACAATGCCGGTCAGGTATTTGAACTGGGCGATCTGAATGTGATATATATGGATCGCAGCACTGAACAGGTTCTGGTGGTTCCGGGGGAGGAAAATGTCGTAGTTGTGCTGGACAAGCAGGTGCCCCGGGAGAACCTTATCTCTGTATTTGTTTAAACCTCCGGGAAAACGAAGTTTTTGCTTTTACATGCTGAAACGGTTATGATGGTAATATGAAACGGTGCCCGGGGGTCGAAACAGGCTGGCACCGGATACGAAATGGGGGGTTGCAGGAATTTCCATGAAAGATGTTTTCAAGGATCTGGTCGGGATAGATGGGGTTCATGCCGCAATTGTGCTTGATTCGGCAGGGGGCTTGGTTGCAAGCCGGTTTTCGGATCAATACCAGGGTACCACCCGGGCCGTTACAAAATTTAACTGGGAGCCGTTTATTCTTGAGTTGGGAGAGCATACGGAAGCGGATTTTGTATACGATAAGGGGCGAATTTACCTTCGTAAGCTGCCGGCCGGTTTTTTGCTGGTAGCCATGAACGATATTGCCCCGATATCGATGGTCCGGCTGAACTGTGAGATTCTGATGCCCGAACTCGATGGTATGAAGCGTTCCGGCAGCCGGATTGGCCGGATTCTGAAAACAAAGATTTTCTGACGTTTCTACATCGTTGCCACCCTGCGATGATCATACCGCCGCAAACGATAATTGAACCGATGCATCCGGCGCAGCCTGCGCGCCATGTTTCAGACCCGCCCGTTATGCTGCATTACTTTTGGGGCCGAATGAAACCCTGGATATAGAGAAAAAGGATTTATCAGAAAATGGCAACCGTATCCGAGAAATCCGGCATTCAGTCGAAAATCAAGGCCGCCGAGGCATACGAGTCGCATGGCCTCTATGACGAGGCGCTTTCCGTCTATCAGAGCTTACTGGAAGATTATTCCGACCTGGATGAAACGAAACGCTCTGAGATCGAGGCCAAGATCAAGGAACTGGGCAGGGAAATGGAGGAGATGGAGCAGGAGATCGCCCAGGATATTTCCTCCGAAGAAGTGACCCACCTGAAAACAGGCCTATCTATCGGTGAGAGCGCGCCGGAAACCTTCGACAGTGCAACGGCATTCAAGGAACTCGGCCTCTACAAAGAGGCGGTAGAAGAGTACAAGAAGCTGTTTTCCATGGATTTTTCCATGGACAATTTTCTTCCCGATTTAATGGAGTGCCTGTTTACAGTCTATTCCCCGGAAAATGTGGTGGAGCAGGTCACGGCTGTGATCGGAGAACTCAAGCTGGATAAGCAAAAGGAGGCATCGGTACGCTATCATCTCGGCGCCTCGCTGGAGCAGCGGGATTACAAGGAGCTTGCGGTCAGCAGTTACCAGTCGGTGCAGAAGATCGATCCGGTCTATCCGAAGATCAAGGAAAAGATCAAGTCGACGGAGCCTGGAAAACGATATGAGTCGAAATACGACTATCTTCTGAAAAACGAAATTGTTACCACCGATCAGCTTCAAAAGGCCCTTGGCATCTCCAAGAAGAGCAGAAAAAGTGTCGAGCATGTATTGATGCAGCAGTTTAAGATTTCCAAGGAGGAAATCGGAAAATCCCTGACCGCTTATTATAACTGCCCCTTTAAAACGTTCGACCCCCAGATGCCCATCCCTTTTGAGCTTCTGTCCAATCTTAAAAAGCCATTTCTCCTTCAGGATCTATGGGTTCCTCTGCATTGGGAGATCGATCATATCGAGATCCTGCTTGACGACCCCAAGGACCTGCGTAAGCTCGACCATGCAAAAGCATTGTTCAATACGAACAAGTTTACGTTTTCAGTGGGCATCAAGGAGGATATCGAGGCGGTCATCAATCACTTCTTCGCGGGAAAAAAGCAGGAGGGAACCCAGCGGCCCACGGCCACGGCTTTCGAGGAACTGCCGGAAATCTCTTTTGAAGAAGATGAAGAGGATGAGGACGACGATCTGACCGATTCGGTGGACGAGTCTTCCAGCAAAGTGGTCCGGTTGGTCGACCAGGTGCTGATATCCGCATACCGGAAGGAAGCATCGGATATTCACATAGAGCCCTGCGGCATCAGTAAACGGACCAAGGTCCGTTTCCGGATCGACGGCGTTTGCCAGGATTTTACGGAGATTCCGAACAATTTTGCCACGGCGATCCTTTCACGCATCAAGATCATGGCAAACCTCGACATCTCGGAGCGGCGTCTCCCCCAGGACGGTAAGATCAAACTGAAGCGAAAGGGAATTCCCCCCTTTGAACTGCGTGTCGCGACCATGCCGACCACCGGCGGCTTCGAGGACGTGGTGCTGCGTATCCTGGCGGCGTCCGGTGCCATGAAAATCGACGATATGGGGCTGACCGAAAGAAACCTCCGGGTATTGAAAAATTCCATCGCCAAGCCGTACGGTCTTGTTCTGTGCGTGGGCCCGACCGGTTCGGGTAAGACGACCACCCTTCACTCCGCGCTGGGAGCCATCAACACGCCCGAACGGAAGATATGGACCGCCGAGGATCCTGTGGAAATTTCTCAGCAGGGGCTGCGCCAGGTGGAAACCCATAACAAGATCGGACTCGATTTTGCCCGGATCATGCGCTCGTTTTTGCGCGCCGACCCGGATGTCATAATGGTCGGCGAGATGCGGGACTACGAAACCGCCTCCATCGGTGTCGAGGCATCCCTGACAGGTCACCTGGTGTTTTCCACCCTCCATACCAACTCCGCCCCGGAAACCGTCACCCGTTTGCTGGACATGGGCCTGAACCCGCTCAATTTTTCGGACGCTTTCATTTGCGTGCTTGCCCAGCGTCTTTTGCGGAGGCTCTGCAGGAACTGCCGGCGGGGATTTCACCCCACGAAAGAAGAATACGATGAGGTTGTGGCGGCCTATCATTCGGAGACATTTGATTCCTTAGGTATTGAACACACGGATGATTTGCAGTTATATACCCCGGTCGGCTGCGAGCAGTGCGGGGGCACCGGCTACAAGGGAAGGTTAGGCATCCATGAAATGATGGAGGGAACGCCCGAGATCAAGCGGATGATCAAAAAGCAGGCTAGCGCGGAGGAGTTATTCGCCCAGGCCAGCGACCAGGGCATGCGGACCCTTATGCAGGATGGCATCGAAAAGGTATTCCAGGGCCTTACGGATATGAGCGAAGTGAGGCGCGTTTGCATCATGTAACGCCTGCTCGTTTATGTTTTTGCCGAAAAGAGCGGCAAAACATTTTACAAGGTATGGGACATGGCAAGATGGGATTTTTAAAATTTTTCCGCAAGTATCTGCCGTCCGGAATCAGGGGGGGGGAAGACCAGCATTCACCGGTTTCACCGGATGCCGTTAAACAGGTTAGCCAGTCGGACCAGCGGGATTTTTCCCGGCACTGGGTTTCATTTCCCATAATCGTCTACCGGATGGGTTCCGAAAACGGCGCGGAGGGGGAGCAAACCGTCCTCAGGGACATATCCGGAGGGGGCGCCCTGTTCGTAACCTCAAATGCGGAATACTATTATCCCGGTCAGATGTTGAAAATATCCATCATGCTCGACGGTGTGGGCGATGTGCGGGCCCGTATACGAGCGGAAGCTACGGTAATCCGTATTCATCGCGGCAAGGCGCCCGCAAGGGGCGCCGGAGAGGCCGGAATTGCGGTACAGTTCGACCGGAGTTTCGAGTTCGACCGGGTTGACAATCATGCGTTTGGATCTGCTGGATGAAGCCGGGTTTCAGAAAAACGTATAATACCTTTTCGGGGAAAATCCTCGTGGCGCTGGGCTTGATGGCTCTTCTGCCCTACCTGCTGGTGATATACCTGTTTATATACGAACGGATTACCCCTTCGGAAACCGTCTATCTATTTTCTTTTCTTGCCTTGTTTTCTATCTTTGTGGGTTATTCCCTGCTGCGCCGTTCCGCAGACCAGATTTATGCTCTCAGCCGCGAGATCAGCAAAATCGAATCAGGGGAAAAAAAAGACCCCATCGCGATCCGGGGTGATTACGAGCTTGCCGAAATCGCCATGCATTTCAACTCGATGCTGAAAAAGCTCGACGACATGAACCGGAAAAACCAGGAGCAGGCCACCCAGCTCATGGTGTATGCCAGGGATTTATCCCTTTCCTACCAGCGCACCCGGCAGGAGGAGGAACTGCGAAACCGGATCAGCCGCTATGTCGGCAACAACCTGGTCGAAAAGCTTATCGAACTGCAGGACGGTGTTTTCCTTGAGACCGAAAGAAAGAATGTGAGTATTTTGTTTGCCGATATCCGTTCTTTTACGGCCATGGCGGAGCGATTGGATGCCGGGGAGGTGGTTTCCATGCTCAATGAATATTTCTCGGTCATGGTGGATATCATCTTCAAAAACAACGGCCTGCTCGATAAGTTCGTGGGGGATCAGCTCATTGCCGTTTTCGGCCTTCTCGATTCCGGGGACAACCACCCGGAAAACGCCATCCGGACAGCCCTGGAGATGGAGGCTGCCAACCGGAAGATTCAGGATGCAAGAAGAAAAAAAGGCCTTGAGACTTTTGAGGCGGGGATCGGGATCAATACCGGCCAGACGATTATCGGCAATATCGGATCGGACAACCGCATGGATTACACCGTGATCGGAGACTGCGTCAATATCGCCGCCCGCCTTGAGCAGATGGCCAAAGGCGGGGAGATTATCATCGGCGAACAGACCTGCCTGCAGAATACCGGTTCTTTCCACTTTGAAAGCCGCGGTGAAGTGTATGTGAAAAACAAGCTCGAGCCTGTAATCTGCTATAACGTGCTGGGCTATGCAAAGGAGAATTCCGTGGAAGTCCACGGAAGCCGGACACATACGATCGGATAGTCCGGCCGGTTACGGTGCAATCGCGACTTTTTTCTGCGTTCGGCTCAAATTTTGATGAATGCGTAACCAGTTTATTGTTTTATCGGTTATGGCTCATGGTACGCGTGTGCTATCTTCCCTGTGCGAACGCCCGCCTTGTTTTGAAACCGCCGTTTTTCCGGCGTGCCTGGCCTGGTTTTTGTTTTTTTGTGTCACGCTGGGGAATATCCCGAGTCATCCCTTTTTCTCCGGTTTTTCCTGCAACATTCCCATAATTGAAATCCGCCAGTTTTCTTCGTTCGACTTTGGATCCCATTACACGATCGATGGCATTGACCATTCGGGCGTCTTCCCTGGTAATCATGGTGAATGCCTCACCGGTGCATGCGGCGCGTCCGGTACGGCCGATCCGGTGTATGTAGGCATCCGTGGTGTTGGGAATATCGTAGTTGATGACATGGGAGACATTGGCGATATCGATTCCGCGCGCCGCGATATCGGTCGCCACCAGGATCTGATACGTGCCGTCGCGGAAGCCGCTTATGGCACTTTGCCTTCGATTCTGGGAAAGATTTCCCTGAAGCGAAGCCGCCTTGTATCCGGCCCGGCTCAGCTGCTCCCCGAGGCGGCTGGCCCTGTGCTTGGTACGGGTGAAAATAAGGACCGAATCGGTTTGCGTTTGCTGTAAAAGGCGCAGCAGAAGCGATGTCTTCTGGTCCTGATCAATCGGAAAAAGTGCATGGGAAACTGTTTCTGCCGGCGCTGTGATGCCAACCTGGACCGTAACGGGGTCGGTCAGGCTTTCTGCCGCAAGCTGCCGGATTTCTCGCGGCATCGTGGCTGAAAACAGCATTGTCTGTCTGTTTGCCGGGATTTGCTTCAGAATGCTGCGGATGTCGGGCAGAAAACCAAGGTCGAACATGTGATCGGCCTCATCGAGGATCAGCATTTTCAGAGATGACAGATCGACGGTTTTGCGTCTCATATGGTCGAGAAGTCTGCCGGGGCAGGCAACGATAATATCCGTTTTTTTTATGGACCGGATTTGCGGGCCGATGGCCACGCCGCCATAAATGGCCGTGCACCGCAAGCCCGTTTTTTTGCCTAAATCGGTAATGGCCTGGTGGATCTGCTCTGCCAGCTCCCTGGTGGGCGCGACGATCAGGGCTTGCGGGAAGCCTCGCTTGCCGGAGCTGATCCGGTTCAAAACAGGCAGCACAAAAGCGGCTGTTTTGCCGGTACCGGTCTGAGCCAGACCGATCAGATCCTTTCCTGCAAGTGCCGGCGGGATTGCACGGGACTGAATGGGGGTTGGCTCCGTAAATCCGGCGGCTCGAATGCCCGCCGTGACAGCGGGATGGAACTTGAATATAGTAAAACTCATAAAACCTCTTATTGTGAAAGGGCATAAAAAAAAGCCCAGGAATTATTCCGGGGCTTACGATTTTGATTTCATTGTCCAGGAAAACTATATTCACATAATACATCTTCCATAAGATGCCTGTCAATGTAAATATTGGAAATATTAAGCAGCATAATAATTGATTGCAATTCAGACCGGTTTAATGGTAGTTTTGGGCTGGTTTTGAGATAAAAACCAGGAGGGTTTGGTTGTATAACCATTTGAAGTTGCATAAAAATGGCGGAAGTGCATGGGAATCGAACCCACCCGGGACGGTTTTAACGCCCCACACCGGATTTGAAGTCCGGGAGCCCCACCAGTGAGCTGCGCACTTCC
>SLPT01000371.1 GCA_007131845.1 Desulfobacteraceae bacterium
GGCGGTGTCCACGGAGAAGGGGCGGCGGTTTGTCTGCGACATGGGAATCCTTTCCGTCGGTATTCGCCCCGAAACCCGTCTGGCCGCGGATGCAGGGCTGACAATCGGTGAAACCGGGGCGATTGGCGTGGATTCGACCATGCGCACCAGCGACCCCGATATCTACGCCGTGGGCGACGCCGTTGAGGTGAGTGACTTTGCCTCCGGTCATAAAACGATTACCCCCCTTGCGGGGCCGGCCAACAAGCAGGGCCGGATCGCCGCGGACAATGCCATGAACCGACCGGCTGTTTTCCCTGGCACCCTGGGAACCGGAATCGTCAAGATTTTCGATTTGGCCTGCGCCCAGACAGGCCTGAATGAAAAGACCGCGGCCCGGTACAACATCGCCTGCCGGGTCAGTCATACCCATTCCGGGTCCCATGCAGGGTATTATCCCGGCGCCAAAACCGTTTCGATCAAGCTTGTGTTCGCGCCCCACGACGGAACCATTCTGGGAGCCCAGGTGGTCGGGCAGGACGGCGTGGACAAGCGCATCGACGTGATTGCCACGGCCATGTATGCAAAGATGAGCGTTTTCGACCTGCAACATCTGGAGCTTGCGTACGCGCCGCCCTACGGATCCGCCAAGGACCCCGTCAATATCGCCGGTTACGCGGCATCCAACCTGATGAAAAACGACGTGGAAAATATCCAGATGCATGAACTGGCCGGCCTCGATCCGGATGGATACATCCTGCTGGACCTGCGCACGAAAATCGAGCGCAAGCTTTCCGGCACGATCGAAGGGTCGCTGGAGATACCAATTGATGACCTGCGGGATCGCATCGGTGAACTGGATCGCCAAAAGACCTATATCGCTTATTGCGCGGTGGGTTACCGGGCATACCTGGCCTGCCGCATTCTGACACAAAACGGATTTGCGGCAAAAAACCTGAGCGGCGGGTATTCAACATGGGTGATGGCAGGTTCCGTTGCGGGTGACAAACCCGGCGCATGATGGCCTTTCCCGGCCGGGGGAATGCCTGAAGCCCCCCAATTTTTGGGAATTTATGGTAAAACGTTATCGTTGTCATTGACGAATCGGATTTCGGAAATATGTTTAGTGTACAGTTTGAACGAAAAAGACATGAAATATTCCGAAATCAACACCAAGGAGACGAACAATGGCAGAGATAACCATGAAAGGAAAAGCATTTCGGACAAGCGGCAGTCTGCCGGCATCCGGTTCGGTGGCACCCGATTTTCTGCTTACCACCACCGACCTGTCGGATGTTAGCCTTTCGGATTTCAAAGGAACCCGGCTGATACTCAATATCTTTCCGAGCCTTTATACGAGGGTTTGCGCCGAATCGATCCGCAGGTTCAACCAGATGGCGGATAGTCTTGATAATACGAAAATTCTTTGCATATCAAGGGATCTGCCCTTTGCCCACGAACGCTTTAACGCGCAGGAGGGCATCGACAACGTGATTTCCCTCTCCGAGCTGCGGGATAGTGAATTTGGCGCAAATTACGGCCTTCGCATCATGGACGGACCGTTTGCCGGGCTTCTCGCACGGGCGGTAATTGTTGTCGATGAGAAGCATCGGGTGATATACAGTGAAATGGTAAGTGAAGTCGGCGAGGAACCTGATTACGAAGCCGCGCTCGAGGCTGCCGGGAGCGCCTCCGGCGATGATGCTGGCCCTGAGCAGGGAGTGGCGGACGAGGTCTGCACCAAGGCGTCCACAGGAGAGCACGCAAGGTTGGAAGACGACGACGGGGCGTGCGATGACGGGCGGGCCGGCAATGTCTGACCCGTTGTTCTGGTTGGGCGGTTTATCTGATAACCCGGATGAAAATGGGAGACGACCCAATGAGCAAAAAAGTATTGATTGCGCTGGATGATTCTGAAAATGCAAAGCGTGCGGTCACGTTTGCCGCCGGAGTGCTGGATAAGAGTTCCGAAGTTACCCTTTTCAGCGTCCTGCAGGATCACAAGAGTATTTGCCAATACAACAGTCCCAGCCTGACGCCTACTTTTCAGCGGGAGCGGGCGGCTTTTTGCGCGCTGGAAGATCAGAAAAAGGTCCTATTGGAAACCGCTTCACAGCAGGCGCGGCAGGAACTGGCCGCAGCGGGTTTTTCAGAAGACCGCATACATATTAAAGTTAAGCCCCTTGAAAAAGGGGTTGCAAGGGATATCGTAAACAAGGCCGATGCCGGATATGACGTGGTCGTTATCGGAAAGCGCGGTATATCGGCTGCATCGGATTTCTTTTTCGGCTCCGTATCCCAGAAAGTTTTAAACGGCGTCAAGTCCGCATCGGTGCTGGTTGTTACCTGATTTACAAAACCGTCAAGGAGGCAGGCGTGAAAGTAGCAATTACAGGTGCCGGCGGATTTGTCGGAAACTATCTGACGGATTTTTTCACCGGCCGGGGTGACGAAGTAACCGGCATCGGCCGGAGCCGTCCGGCGAATGTCGCCGACGATTCCCTGTTTACCTGGATCCAGGCGGATACCACCCAAAAGGGCGGATGGCAGGATGAAATCGATGCATCCGACGTGGTGGTCAACCTGGCAGGCAAGAATATTTTCGGCCGCTGGACCGAAAAAATCAAGCAGGAGATCCTGGAATCCCGCGTCCGGACCACGGAAAACGTGGTGGAGGGCTTTAGCGGAAATCGCCCTGCGGTGCTGCTGAGCACTTCGGCAGTCGGCTACTACGGGGACGGGGGAGATGAATTGCTTGATGAGTCTGCCGCCGCCGGCGATGATTTTTTGGCCAGGGTCTGCATCGATTGGGAAGGTGAGGCCAACCGGGCCGCGGACAAGGGCGTCCGGGTCGCCAATATGCGTTTTTCCATGGTACTGGAAAAAACGGGCGGCGCTCTCAAGATGATGCTGCCCGCATTCAAGGCTTTTGTTGGCGGTCCTCTTGGAACGGGGAAGCAGTTCATGCCCTGGATTCATATGGGCGATTTGATCCGGGCCCACAGCTTTGTCATCGAACATGCCGAAATCATCGGCCCGGTAAACTGCTGTGCCCCCAATCCGCTGCGAAACGAGGATTTTTCCAGGATGCTTGGCTCCGTGCTCGGCCGTCCGTCCGTCTTTCGCGTTCCCCGGTTCGCTCTTTCAGCAGCCATGGGAGAAATGGGGGAAATGGTGCTTTCCAGTCAGCGGGCCGTACCGGAAAAGCTTTTGAATCACGGATTCGAATTTCGTTTTCCGGAGATCAGGGGTGCTCTTGAAGATATTCTGGCGTGAACGATACTTTTGAGCGGCCGGCCTTCTGTGTTTCTGTAATTGCCAGACTGTCAACCGGATGACATTATCCGAAGGAAAGGACAAGCAAATGGAAAAAGCAACGCTCAACATTCCCAATATATCGTGCGGGCACTGCGTTAACAGGGTCAAAAACGCACTTTCCGAACTCGATGGCGTCTCAGCCGTGGATGGCAATCCGGAGACAAAGGACGTGAGCGTGGACTACGACGCGCCCGCAACGATCGAACGAATCCGGGAAGTTCTTAAAGAAATCGACTACCCTGCGGCATAGCACAGCAGCCTTTTCGGATGCGTCCTGTTTTTTAGTTTATGATCAGGCCAGTTTTCCGGCAGTCCGCCCACAAGTACCGGGGAGGGTGCCGGTTTTTTTGGGAGGAAAGAACCGATGTCTAACAAGGAAACCACGCTGCCGGTAACCGGGATGACCTGCGCCAATTGCGCCCGCGCCATCGAACGGGCCGTGGGCGGGCAGGATGGCGTTGATTCGGCCCATGTCAACTTCGGCACCGAACAGGTTCATGTATCCTTTGATCCTGAAAAAACCGGGATAGACGATATCTCCGAGCGTATCCGGAAGGCTGGCTACGGTGTTGCATCCCGGCGTGCCGAGCTGCCCGTTTCCGGGATGACCTGCGCCAACTGCGCAAACAGCATCGAAAAAGCGCTATCCCGGAATGCCCGGGGGGTGATCCGGTCTTCCGTGAATTTCGCCACCGAATCCGTCAGCGTGGAGTATATCCCCACCGAGACGGATCTTGAAGAGATCGTATCGGTTATTAAAAAGGCCGGCTACGAGGCCCATATTCCCGAAGACTCGACCCACGATCCCGAAGACTATGAGATGGCGGCCCGCAGTGCCGAGGTCTGGGGCCAGACCAAAAAGTTCATCGCCGGCGTTGTTTTCACGCTTCCCATCTTCGTGCTCTCCATGGGCCGGGACATGCATTTTTTCGGCCCATGGGCGGATGCGGCCATCATCAACTGGATATTGTTCGCTCTGGCAACACCGGTTCAGTTCTATACCGGAGGTGATTTTTATACGGGCGCATACCGGAGCCTGTTAAACCGCAGTGCAAACATGGATGTCCTGGTGGCCATGGGGTCTTCCATGGCCTATTTTTACTCGGTTGCCATCCTGTTTTTTCCCTTATTGGGCGACCATATTTATTTCGAGACATCGGCCATGATCATTACCCTGATCAAGCTGGGCAAGATGCTCGAAACCCGTACCAAGCGAAAAACCGGCGGAGCGGTGCGAAAGCTGCTCGATCTCAGGCCGGCCACGGCGGTCATAGTGGATGAAGAGGGAGAGCGGGAAGTGCCCGTGGCCGATGTGCAAAAGGGTTTTCAGATCCGGGTCCGCCCCGGCGAGCGGATTCCGGTGGACGGCAAGGTGATCGACGGTCAATCGGCGGTTGACGAGTCCATGCTCACGGGCGAGCCCATGCCTGTAACCAAAAAAATCGGCGACACGATTATCGGCGGCACCATCAACTCCGACGGGACCCTGTTGTTCGAAGCCAGCCGCGTGGGGAAAGATACGGCCCTTGCACAGATCATCCGCCTGGTGCGCGAAGCCCAGGGAAGCCAGCCTCCCATACAGGCAGTCGTAGACAGGGTATCGGCGTATTTCGTGCCGGCGGTCGTCGTTTTCGCCGTCTTTACGTTTTTCCTGTGGGCCCTGCTGGTTCCCGGGTATGTGCCGGGAATGATCCGGATGGTGGCGGTTCTGGTGATCGCATGCCCTTGCGCCCTGGGGCTTGCCACGCCCACGGCCGTCATGGCCGGGACCGGCAAGGCAGCGGAAAAGGGAATTTTGTTTAAAAACGGCGAGGCGCTGGAGGCAGCGGAAAAAATCGAAGCCATGGTTTTTGACAAGACCGGAACGCTTACCCAGGGAAAGCCCGAGGTGAGTGAAGCCATATGCTTCGAGGAGGCATGCGCCAGCGTGGACGCTTTGATTGCACTGGCCGCTTCCGTGGAATCCGGTTCCGAGCATCCCGTGGGCAGGGCCATCGTGCGGGAGGCATCCCGCAGGAGTCTCACTCTCAAGACCATTTCCGATTTCCGGGCTGCCGGCGGAGACGGTGTGAGCGCAACCGTTGACGGACAACCCGTGCGTGTGGGCAGGGTTTCCTGGTTTGCGGATCTGGACGCGGATATTTCGGCCCATGAAAATGCCATCGACGAGCTGCAGAAAACAGGGAAAACCGTTGTCATGGTTGTCGCCGACGACGTTCCCATGGGGCTTGTGGCTGTTGCCGACACGGTGAAGGCCGAAGCAAGGCAGACCGTTGAGGCATTACACGACTACGGGCTCGGGGTGATCATGCTCACCGGCGACAACCGGCACACCGCAGCGGCGATTGCAGCCGAGCTTGGTATCGACGAGGTCTACGCCGAGGTCCGGCCGGAAGACAAGGCGGAAAAGGTGAAGAAGTTGCAGTCCGGCAACCGGCGCATCGGTATGGTCGGCGACGGGATCAACGATGCGCCGGCTCTTGCCATTGCCGATGTGGGATTTGCCATGGGCACCGGCACGGACGTTGCCATCGAGACCGGCGACGTGGTGCTGGCCGGTGGCAGCCTGAGAGCGGTTGTGCGAGCCCTCGATGTGAGCAAAAAGACCATGAAGACCGTGCGTCAGAATTTGTTTTGGGCATTTTGTTACAACACGCTGCTGATTCCGGTTGCAGCCGGCATCCTGTATCCTTTTGACTGGGTTCCCCATATGCTGCGGGAACTCAACCCGATGCTGGCGGCCGTTGCCATGTCACTGTCCAGCATATCGGTCGTCACAAACAGCCTGCTGCTTTACCGGGCCAAGATCAAGTGATCCCGACCATTCCGTCAGATCTGGCGCCGGGACTCGAAGCCCTTTACCGGGAGAAAAACCGGCGCTGCTATGTGGATCCGGATCCGTTGGTCTTTTTGTATCGATATCCGGATCCTGCGGACCGTGAGATTGCCGGCCTTGTGGCGGCAAGCCTGGCATACGGGAATGTGCGGCAGATCCTTAAAAGCGTTGCGGCCGTGCTGGACGCCATGGGAAAAAGCCCATCGCATTACATCGAAAAGGGGCGGCCGGACGGGTTTATGAGGGATTTTGACGGCTTTGTGCATCGCTTTGCAACCGGGGCTCATATTGCGGCCCTGCTTGGCGGTGTCAAGCGTGTTGTTTCAGATCATGGCTCACTCATGGCATTTTTCCGCGCTGCCTGCTCCGCAAACGCGCAAACCTATCTGCCGGCGCTCGGGAGCTTTGCGGATGCTCTGCGTGACACAACATGCGGCGATCCGGGGCACCTGCTCCCGCGCGTGGAAAAGGGGAGCGCCTGCAAGCGACTGAATCTCTATTTGCGCTGGATGGTACGCAGGGATGCCGTGGATCCGGGAGGATGGGATGCACTGTGCCCCTCCCGCCTTATTATCCCCCTCGACGTCCACATGCACCGGGTATGCCGGGAACTGGGTTTCACGAACCGTCGCCAGGCGGATATGAAAACCGCCCTGGAAATCACCCGGGCCTTTTCGAAAATCATGCCCGATGACCCGGTCCGATATGATTTCGTCCTTACCCGGCGGGGAATCCGGAAAGATGCCGGTTTTAGCCTTCTGCCACAGGCAAGGTAGGCGGGGGCCTGATTTATGCTTGACTTTATTATGATGCATTGATAACAAACATACACTTCATCGACGTGGGGATGTAGCTCAGCCGGGAGAGCGCGGCGTTCGCAACGCCGAGGTCAGGGGTTCGACCCCCCTCATCTCCACCACTTCTTTGTTCCTCCCAAACTGAGCGTTCCAAATTTTAAACTTTTTGTTTCCATATTGTTTTAAAGGATACAACACCATGCAGCGGACTGCAAAACTGGAAAGAAAGACCAAAGAGACCGATATCGCAATTGATATCAATCTGGACGGGGCCGGGCAATGCGATATTGCCACGGGAATCGGTTTTTTCGACCACATGCTCGAGCTTTTTGCCGTGCACGGCTTCTACGATATAACACTTCGGGCAGCCGGGGATATTCACGTGGATTTTCACCACACGGTAGAGGATGTGGGGATCGTCCTTGGAGAGGCTTTTCGGCAGGCGCTCGGGGACAAAAAGGGGATCGTTCGCTATGGACATGCCGTCACCCCGATGGATGAAACGTTGAGCTGGGTTACGGTCGACTTTTCAGGCCGGCCTTTTTTTGTCTACCGGCTGCCGGAGTCCATCATTGCTGAAAGTGGGTTCAACGTTCACCTGGCAAAGGAATTTTTCCGGGCGGTTTCGGTTTCCGCCGGGATGAACCTGCACATCAACGTGGAATACGGGGAAAACGA
>SLPT01000320.1 GCA_007131845.1 Desulfobacteraceae bacterium
GGCGCATTCCGGGTGGATATCGCTGCGATGGGCCATGGCATAGGAAAGAAGCGTGACGTCCCGGGTGGCCAGCGACTCCCACAAAAGGGCCATGAGCAATGGATTGTAGGAAAGCTGGCACTCCCCCGGATGGATGTAGCGAACCACCTCGTCCGGGTGGACGATCGCCTCGGACTTGAACAGCATCGATGGCGCCGCGATGCGGACCAGGGCGTTGAAAGCCTGAATCAGCTGGTGGGCCTCGGGCAGGTTTTCACAGGGCGTCCCCATCCGCTTCCAGGTGAATGCCACCGCGTCCAGCCGGAGAACATCCACGCCCACGTTGGCCAGAAAGAGCATCTCCTCGGCCATGGCGTGAAACACCGCCGGGTTGGCGTAGTTGAGGTCCCATTGAAAGCTGTTGAAAGTGGTCCAGACCCACTTTCCGGACTGCTTGTCGAACGTGAAGCTGCCCCGCCGGATGTCGGGAAAGATGTCCCGGAGGCTGCGCTGGTACTGGTCCACCACCGCCCGGTCGTCGAACATCAGGTAAAAGTCCTGGTAGTCCGCTTCGCCGCTTCTTGCCCGCCAGGCCCAGTCGTGCTCGTCGGAGGTGTGGTTCATCACGAAATCGAGCACCAGGCTGATCCCCTCGTTTCGCAGAATCCGGGCCAGCTCCGTCAGTTCTTCCATGGTGCCGATATCCGGGTGGATGGAACGGTAGTCGCTAACGGCATACCCCCCGTCGTTGTAGTCGCGGGGAACGGCAAAAAGGGGCATGAGGTGAAGGCAGGTCAGCCCCAGCCGCTTGAAATACCCGATATGATCATGAAGGCCGGCGAGATTGTCGGCAAACAGATCGACATACAACACCCCGCCCACCATTTTTTCGCTTTTGAACCAGTGCGGGTCCGCCTCCCGACGCGCATCCAGTTTCCGGAGGTAGTCGGGCCGCTTCCGCCACGCCCGGGCGGCAGTCACGAGAATCTGCTCCAGGTGGTAATGGAAATCGTACTGCCAGCCGTAAAGACCAACCAGAAGCCGGAAAAGCCTTGGGAAATGAAGTCTCAGCCGGGTCTCGAATACAGACCGGGCGTCTGAAGGCAAAAGCCCGTCTTCACCGGCCAAGGCCTGCCGGACCTCGGGCAAAAGGCGGGTAAGCGATTTTTCGGCTTCTCTGGAAATCCAGTCGGTATGGTTCATATAATGCGATGCTTTACCGGTTCGGGCCGCTGCGCCGGCCCTTTTTGCCTGTTTCCGCGAATAGTTGAGGATGGTTCATGACCCGCGCGGACTGAGGTTGTACTATGTGACTCAAAAGGGTATAAACAAAAAAAAACGGGGTATGTCAAGACAAAGAGCAGCAAGAGCCGATAACGGCAGTGCCGTTCGGCTCTTGTTGTTCTTTTGCTTTGATGCGGAGGGCTTCCGCTGCTTACCGTTTTCCCGTACAGGAAATCAGCTGCAGCCGCATCCGCCCTGGCCGCCGTGTCCGCATGCATGCTGCTGCATCTCGGGAGAGGGCTGATCGGTGATATCCACCACCTCGATGTCGAACGTGAGGGATTTTCCGGCCAGCGGATGGTTTAAGTCCACAACAATCTTCTCCTCATCCGCTTCGGCGATGGTCGCGGGAATCTGCTGCCCGTCCGGGGTCTGAAGCCCGATCATGTCGCCGATCTGGGGATTCATTTCCTCGGGCACCTCGGAGCGGGAAAACGTATGGAGCTGATTTTCGTCCCGGTTTCCGTAAGCATCTTCCGGATCAAGGGTGAAGGTTTTCTTCTCGCGAAGCTCCATGCCCTGAAGCTGGTCCTCGAATCCCTTTATGATCTGACCGCCGCCGACCTGCAACTCAAGGGGTTGTCCGTCCTGGCTGGAATCAAACACCTCACCGTTATCGAGCCTGCCCTCGTAATCGACCTTTACAAACTTTCCTTTTTCTACCTTGTCCATTGAAAAACTCCTTTATTGTTTAACTTTTCATATTTTAACAACACTATGCATCATAGTGTATAAGTCAAGGCCTTTCTGACGCCCTGCACCTCGCTGCTCTCCCCGGGCATGCCGGTGGCGCACTTTTACGGAAAAAAATTTTTTCATGAAAAAACCGGCAACGGCTTCGCCACAAAAAATCCCCTGTCAGTACTAATACTGCGCGGATTTTCCCGTGACATGAAACAAAACAACAAAAATTCGGACGATATGAAACAAATAGCGTTGCAAAAGAAAAAAATACGTTTATTATAATAAACATAGTTTAATAGCTGCACAGTTTGCACAATGTGCATAAAACGCACGGCTTGACCAAACGGATTGCACGCTATGATCGAGTCAATCCATACCAAGCCCCGCCTCGTATTCGGATGCGGAAACACCCTGTTCGGCGACGACGGTTTCGGCCCCGCCGTTATCGGTCAACTTGCATCCCGCCACCACCTTCCGGAAGACGCCGCCTTTGTGGACGCCGGCACCTCCGTCCGCGACATACTCTTCGATATTCTACTTTCCGAAACCCGTCCAAAGCGTATCGTCATTGTCGATGCATCCCTTCAAAACGACAAACAACCGGGCGAACTGTCCGAAATCGATATCGAATCGATGGATCCCAGAAAAACCGCAGACTTCTCCCTTCACCAGTTTCCCACGATCAACATGCTCAAGGAGCTGCAACTGCATACGGATGTCGATGTCCGCGTGCTGGTGGTCCAGCCTGAACGCATTCCTTCAGAAATCAAACCCGGGCTTTCCGGTTCCGTATCAAGGGCCGTTGAGCCCATGTGCAACTATATAATGGAAGTCGTCAGCGAACCCGTTTCAAATCATTGCTGATCACGGGTTTCTGAAAATCGGTAAATACCGGCAACAAAGCACAAAAAATGGCGTATCGGTAAGGATTGATTCACTCGTAAAAAAGTCGCGCTCAGGCCCGGTTATTGGACTTTTGCGAAGTCCTTATAATAATAGCACGGCCTCAGGACGGCGATGCCAACAGGCTTTCATTTGCGTCTACCAGTTACCGGGGGAAATCCAATGATTCAGATACGCATCGGCAGACTTGCCTGGCAGATCGGCGTTCACAGAAATACCGTGGGAAACTGGATACGGACCGGGGCGCTTGCCGCCAGGCCGATCGCGGGAAGGCGCTATGCCATCGAAAAAAACCGACTGATCCGGTTTCTGGCATCCAGGGGCGTGGACGAAGCCCTGGCCGCGGAAATAGCCGAAAACTGCGAACCCCTCCGGCACCGCAAAGAAGAGGAGCAACCCAAACAACCCCCCATGAAAACAAAAGAGGTGTCCATGTCAAACAAAACGATTGGATCCGTTATGGTGGTCGGCGGCGGGATCGCCAGCATCCAGGCATCCCTTGATCTGGCCGACTCTGGCTATTACGTCCACCTGGTCGAAAAAAACGCCGGCATCGGCGGCCGGATGGCGCAGCTGGACAAGACCTTTCCCACCAACGACTGTGCCATGTGAATCCTCTCACCCAAGCTGGTCGAGTGCGGTCGGCACTTGAATATCAATTTATTGACGTTGTCCGAAATCACAGGGGTGGCCGGCGAAGCCGGGGACTTTACCGTCACGGTTCGCAAAAAACCCCGCTACATCGACATGGACAAATGCATCGCCTGCGGCATATGCGCGGAAAAATGCCCTAAACTGGTCTCCGATGAATACAACGCCGGAACCGCCCGCAGGAAATCCGCCTATATCCAATATGGACAGACCGTTCCCCTCAAATACGCCATCGACCCCGACACCTGCATTTTCATCCAGAAGGGCAAAGGCAAATGCCTGGCCTGCGAAAAATTCTGTCCCACCGGGGCCATCAATTTCCAGGATAAGGAGGAGCTCCTGGAATTCAATGTCGGCGCCGTAATCCTCTCGCCCGGGCACAAGTCCTTCGACCCCTCGGGAATCGATTTCTACGGCTACAAAACCATTCCCGACGTGCTCACCGGTTTGGAATACGAACGGATGCTGTCGCCGTCCGGGCCTGTCCGCGGCCACCTGGAAAAGCCCTCCAGCGGAAAGACGCCCGAAAACATCGCCTGGATCCAGTGCGTGGGCTCCCGAAATACCAACCAGTGCGACAACGGCTATTGCTCTTCCGTCTGCTGCATGTACGCCATGAAACAGGCCCTGGTTACCGAAACCCATATTCCCGGCGGCGGGCGGCAAACCATTTTCTTCATGGACATGCGCTGCCACGGCAAGGAATTCGAGCTCTATTACAACTACGCGACGGAAAGAGGCATCCGGTTTATCCGCGCCCGGCCCCACACCATCGAGCCCGGTCCGGGCGGCAGTGGCGTCGCCATGGAGTACTTTACCGAAGACGGGCGGAAGGTGCGGGAGGAATTCGACCTGACCGTTCTCTCCACCGGGCTGGAGGCGCCCCGGGACGCGATCGACCTGGCGGAAAAAACCGGCATTCGTCTGAGCCCCTACCGCTTCGCCGAAACCGGCGGGTTTGAACCGGTTTTCAGTTCCAAAGAAGGCATCTATATCGGGGGGTCCTTTGCCGGGCCCATGAACATCCCCACGGCCGTGGCCAACGCATCGGCCGCCGCCGGCCAGGCCGCACGCGCCCTGGTCTCCGCCCGGAACACATTGACGAAACAAAAGACCTATCCCCCGGAATTCAACCTCACCGGCCAAAAACCGAAAATCGGTGTTTTCGTCTGCTCCTGCGGCGTTAACATCGCGGCCACCGTCGATGTAAACGCGCTGGTGGACTACGCAAAAACCCTTCCCGGGGTCGCATACGCGGAAAACAATCTCTTCTCCTGCTCCACGGACGCCCAGAAGCAGCTTGCCGATGTCATCCGGAAGCAGAACCTGAACCGGGTGGTGATTGCGGCCTGCTCGCCGCGCACCCATGAGCCCCTGTTTCAGGACACCTTAATGGAACAGGGCATCAACGGCTACCTGGTGGAAATGGCCAATATCCGCAACCACAATGCCTGGGTCCATCAGAAGAACCCGGAACAAGCGACGCAAAAAGCCAAGGACCAGGTTCGCATGGCCGTTGCCAAGGCCCAAACGCTGTATCCACTGGAGCGCATGGAGGTTCCCGTGGTCGGCCGCTCGCTGGTCATCGGCGGGGGTGTTGCCGGCATGAGCGCCGCACTGGGCCTGGCGGACCAGGGCTACGACACCGTACTGGTGGAACATTCCGGCGAGTTGGGCGGCAACGCGAAAAACCTGCATACCACGGCCCGGGGGGAACCGATCCGCCCCATGCTGGACAAGATGATCCGCGACGTCCAAAATCACCCCAAAATCGATGCGCTGACCAACGCCCGCGTTCTGAACGCCACCGGATCGGTGGGCCACTTCGAAAGCGACATCGAAGCCGGCGGCGAGACGCGCAGAATTTCCTACGGCGCGGCCGTGCTGGCCACGGGCGCATCCGAATCCGTGCCGGACGAATACCGCTACGGTACGGACGATCGGGTGTACACCCACCTGGGCTTCGACCGGCTCATGACCGAAACGCCCGAAAAGGCGGCGGCCGCGGGCAGCGCCGTGTTCATCCAGTGCGTGGGCTCGCGCGATGAGAAGCGACCCTGGTGCAGCCGGCTGTGCTGCACCCATTCGGTCAAAGCGGCTCTGGACCTGAAAGAGAAAAATCCGGAAATGGATGTCTTTATCCTGTACCGGGACATGCGCACCTATGGCTTAAACGAGGACCTCTACACCCGGGCCCGGAATGCCGGCGTATTGTTCATCCGCTACGACCTGGAAAACAAGCCGCAGGTCGCCGCCGAAGGAGACGACCTCATCGTTCGCGTCTTCGATCCGGTGAGCCGGAAGAAAATCGCCATTGACACGGATCTTTTGATCCTGGCCGCAGCGGTCGTCCCCAACAATGTGGAGGAACTCGTCAACATCTACCGGTGCGCAACCAACCAGGACGGGTTTCTCAACGAGGCCCACCCGAAGCTTCGGCCGGTGGACATGGCAGCGGATGGATTGTTCGTGGCCGGCATCGGGGCGTATCCCAAGCCGATTGGCGAGTCCATCTCCCAGGCCCAGGCCGCTGCATCCCGGGCCGGTGCGATTCTCGCCCAGCCGGTGATGCATCTGGATGCCATCAAGTCGCACGTCACCCAATACTGCGACGGGTGCGCCATCTGCCTGGACGCCTGCCCCTATGATGCCATCTCGATCACAACGCATGCGCAAAACGGGCGTACGGCAAAGCGGGTCGAAACCGACAAGGCGCTGTGCAAGGGGTGCGGCATCTGCCAGGCCGCATGCCCGAAGGGCGGGATCCTGGTGCACGGATTTACTATCGAGCAATTGCAGGCCCAGGTGCATGCGGCATTAGACCTGCCACAGGCAATGACGGCTTCGTAAAACGTCCAATAAGGAGGCAATTCCATGGCAAGAGATTTCGAACCAAAGATCATCGGGTTTCTGTGCAACTGGTGCGCGTATGCCGGCGGGGATCTCGCGGGCGTCATGCGCATCCAGTACCCGCCCGGCATGCGGGCCATCCGGGTGATGTGCTCCGGCATGGTGCCGCCGGATCTCGTTTTGGAGGCCCTGGTCAAGGGTGCCGACGGCGTCATCGTGATGGGGTGACACCTGGGCGAATGCCATTACCTGGACGGTAATGAAAAAGCACAGGCAAGGGCAGGCGTGATCCGGACCGTTCTGGAGGAATCCGGCATCGACCCGGACCGCTTCGATATCCAGTGGGTATCATCGGCCGAGGCCGGCCGGTTTGCCGAAGTGGTCACCCGGTTTACGGAAAAAATCGCTGAACTGGGCCCCAACACGCCGGCGGGTGTGCTGGCCGCATCCGACGCAGACATCGCATCCGCCCGGGAAAGCCGGGGATCCGCCAATCCCGAATAATAAAGGAGCAGGTGATGACAGCCGAAGAGATCCGACTGGGCAAAACCCGGAAAAAGATGTTCAAGGACCAGGTGATGGAAATCCTTCCGGACGGCGGCAACCTGAATCTCTGCCTGACCTGCGGGCTCTGCGCGTCGGGCTGCCCCGCCGCCGGAATCGAAGGGATGGACCCGCGCACGTTTTTACGGCTGGCCGCCCTGGGCGTGGACGATGAAATTCTTTCCAGCGAGTGGGCCTGGTGGTGCACCATGTGTCAGCGATGCATCCATGCATGCCCCATGACAATCGATATCCCGCGGCTCATCTTCAATGTGCGCTCGGCCTGGCCGCGCGATGACCGCCCCAAAGGAATACTGGCTTCCTGCGATGCCTCCCTGAAACATGACACATGCAGCGCCATGGGGGTCTCCGAGGAGGACTGGCGCTTTGTGGTGGAAGATGTGCTCGACGAAGTCCGCAGTGCGCAGCCGGGATTCGAAAATTTGGCCGCCCCCATCGACAAGGTGGGCGCCAGGCTGTTTTTAAACCAGAATTCGCGGGAGCCGGTCACCGAACCCGAAGAAATGGTCCCCTTATGGAAAATTCTTCATACCGTCGGCGCGGACTGGACATACGGCTCCAAGGGGTGGGGTGCGGAAAACTACTGCATGTTCCTGGCCGACGACCCGGCCTGGGAGAAGATCCTCCGGACCAAGGTGAAGGCCGTGGAGGACCTGGGCTGCAAGGTCTGGCTCAACACCGAGTGAGGGCAC
>SLPT01000128.1 GCA_007131845.1 Desulfobacteraceae bacterium
CACAGCTTCATCCACGTCAATGATGTGGACGTGATCATCGAGATGGACGAACCGCTGCTGACCGTCGAACAAATACCGGAGTTCGAGACCGCTCACACGATTGCCCGGCAGCTGGCCACCCTCATCGAAGACGGATCCACCTTCCAGCTCGGCCTTGGCGCGACTCCCAAGTCCATCCTTTTGGCACTTTCGGATAAAAACGATTTGGGCGTCCATACCCAGTACATTGTCGACGGAATCATGGACCTGGTCTCCATGGGAAGCATCACCAACCGCTGCAAGGGTTTAAACGACGGCAAAACCGTCGCATCCAATGCCGTCGGCTCCCAGCACCTTTATGAATTCGTCCACGACAACCCGTCCATCGAATTCTACCCATCCGATTATGTCTGCAACCCCGGAATCATCGCCCAAAACCGGAATATGGTCTCCATCAACATGGTCATGGAAATGGATATCACCGGCCAGACATCGGTGGACGCCCTTCCGCATCATTATTTCGCGGGCGTCTCCAGCATGCTGGATTTCATCCGGGGCGCCTCCATATCCCCCGGAGGAAAGTCGATCCTGCTGATCCCCTCCACATCCATCGACGGAAAGAACAGCCGGATCGTTCCCGAATTGACCGGTGGAGTCGTGGTTCCCAGAAACGATGTATCCTACGTGATCAGCGAATACGGGGCGGTCAACCTGTTCGGGAAAAACCTCCAGGAACGGGCTACCGCCATGATCAGCCTGGCGCACCCCGATTTCCGGGAAGAACTGTTCGAGACGGCTCGCGAAAAAGGGTACATGACGCCCGGAAAGAAACTTAGCCATGCCATCCGGAGCGTCTACCCAGCCGGCTTGGAGGAACGCCGCAAAACCGACGGTGAAATGATCACCTACCGGCCGGCCAAGCCGGTGGATGCAAGGCGCATCCAGGAGCATTTCTACAACCTGGACAAAAAGGATGTCGTAGCCCGGTTTTTCTACGACAAAACGAGCTTTCTCCAGGATGACATGGAAAATATCCTTGAAACGGACTACGTCCGGAACCTGACCCTGCTTGCGATCAAGGGCGAATTCGGGTTCGGATCGGTCGTCGGAATCGGCGCCTATATGCTGGAAACACCCCACAACATGGCAGAAGTGGCTTTCTCCGTGAGCCGACAGTGGCAGGGAAAAGGTGTTGCCACCATTTTGATCCGAAAACTGGCGGAAGCGGCAAAGCAGAAAGGAATCGACGGACTGGTGGCCTATACGGATCCCACCAACCAGGGAATGATCCGGTTGTTTCACCGGCTGCCCTACACGATCCACAAAAAACGCGAAGACGATATCATCGTGCTGAGCTGCCGCTTCGACGAGGAAGACGACCAGCCAAACGCCGGAGACGGATACTGATGACGGCGGCGGCAGATCAATGCGAAAACAAAACCGCCGGGGCGCTGCGCGTCGGCGCAGTAATCGACGAGCAGTTTCTGGAGCACAAAACCGGTCACGGACACCCGGAGCACCCCCGGCGTCTTGCGGAAATCTACCGGATGGTGGAGCACACCTATAAAGATAGGCTTTCCATCATCCGGGCCGAACCGGCCACCGTTGAACAGGTGGAGACGGTTCACACCCCGGGCCATGTCCGTCGGATCCTCAAGACCGCCGAGCAGCGCATCAGTTCCATGGCCCCGGACACCCAGGTGTGCGCCCGGACTTACATGACCGCCTGGCTTGCCGCCGGTGCGTGCATCCGCGGAGTCGATCTCCTGATGGCCCCGTCCGTCGACGCATTTTTCGCCCTCATACGCCCGCCGGGGCACCATGCACTTGCGGACAAAGCAGGGGGCTTTTGCATTTTCAACAACATCGCCATTGCGGCTCGGCATGCCATGAAATCCCACGGGCTAAGCCGTATTCTGGTCGTGGACTGGGATATCCATCACGGAAACGGCATTAACGATTTGTTTTATAACGACAACCGGGTATATTATTATTCCACCCACGACTTGGGGCTCTACCCGTACTCGGGACAGGTCACGGAAACCGGGGAAGACGAAGGCCTGGGATACACCATGAACATCGGGCTGGTGCGGGAGATGACCGACGACGACATGATATACCTTTACGAGAAAACACTGCGGCCGGTGATTAAAGGCTACGATCCGGAGATGATCATGGTGGCGGCCGGATTCGACGCCCACACGGACGACCCGGTGGGGAAATCGGCTTTTTCGGAAAACCTCTACGGCCGCATTACCCGGGGGATTATCGAGTGGTCGGAAAAACCCGGCGGGAGCCGACCGCCCCTGTTTTTCGCCCTGGAAGGCGGATACGATCCGCGCGCCCTGACCCGCTCGGTGGCGTCGGTCTTCGAAGCGCTCTGCACTTCCGAAGAAACCGAAAGGCCGGAAGTGCCGGAAACCCCGCCCGAGCATGTGGCATCCCTTGTCCAGGCGGTGATCAACACGCACCTTCCATACGGAATTATCACGACATGATCAAGGCCCGGATACCCGCACAATACCCGGATACGGCCAACCTGGCCGACTATGAAAAAACCCGGAGCACGTTTTCCTGGCAATCCCTGGAAAGCCGGTTTTTTCCCGATGGTCCCGAACGGTGCAACATCATCACCCGCTCCATCGACCTCCGGGCGGAGAGTCCTGAAACCCGGGATCGTCCGGCTCTTATCTTCCATTCGGCAGACAGGAAACAATCCTGGACATACGCACAACTAAAGGATATTTCATGCCGGTGGGCGACCATGCTCGAACGCTACGGCTTCGGGATCGGAGACCGCCTCATGGTCTACATGCCCGCAGCCCCGGAAACATGGTTTGCCATGGCCGCCTGCGCCCGGATAGGGGTCGTGTTCTGCCCGGTTTTTTCCACCTCCACCATCCACGAGGTTGAAAGCCGCGTCGCCGGAATCCGCCCGAAAGGTGTGCTGACCACGCCCGATCTTGCGGAAAAGATACCCGCAAGCGTTCCAGCTGGCGGTGATTCCGGCGACGTTCCCGTCATTTTTCTGCAAAAAGGCCCTGCCCCGGGACTCTTTCCGGAGGAAGTAATCACCGCGGAGGCTGCCCCCCGGATGCCCGCAGACCCTGTCATCCGGTATTTTCCGAAGCAAACGCCCCTGTACATGATCTTCACCTCCGGCTCCACACGACCGCCCAAGGGCATCGTCCACTGCCACGGAGACATGGCCGGCATGTACGCCACGGCAGAATGGGTCCTGGATATCAAATCCGATACGATTCTCTGGACGGACGCGGATCCCGCCTGGGTAACCGGCACCGTGTACGGCGGTTTCGCGCCATGGCTCCACGGGATCACCGCGCTTGCCGTGGAAGACACCTTTGCCGCATCCAAATGGTACTACATCCTGGAAAAATACAAGATCAATGTCTGGTACACCACCCCCCGCATTCTGGGCCAGATCATTGCCGCCGGGGAAGATTTGCCACGACGCTACGACCTGTCCGCTCTTGCCCATATCGTAACGGTGGGCGCGCCCCTGGTTCCGGATGTCATTTACTGGTGCCGCAAGCATCTGGGAATCGTTCCCCATGACATCTGGTGGATGACGGAAACCGGGATCATCTGTATTGCAAACATCCCGGGCGCCGATATCAAGCCGGGCTCCATGGGCAGACCCCTTCCGGGGATAGAAGCCGCCATCCTGGATGAAAGCGGGGACCCTCTGCCGGCCATGAGTATCGGCGAGCTGGCTCTCAAGGCCGGATGGCCCGGAATGATGACGGATATCTTCAACGACCCGGCCCGCTACGAAACCTATTTTACTGATGATAAATGGTTTATGACCGGGGATATCGCGCTTGCGGACGAAGAAGGATACTTCTATCATCACGGCAGAAACGACGATCTGTTAAAGACCGGCGACAACAAGCTCATCGGCCCCTTCGAGATCGAGCAGCTGCTGTGCATGCACCCGGCGGTGGCCGAAGCCGCGGTGATCGCCAAGAGCCAGGAACCGGGGGAGTCCGTCTCTTATCTTAAAGCGTTTATAACCCCCAACGCCGGATATATCCCTTCATCCCGGCTGTCCTACGAAATCCAAGCCTTTTTGAAAGGAAACCTGACGGCGGAGCTGATCGTGGGGGAGGTCGAATTTATCGAATCGCTTCCGCGAACCATCAGCGGCAAGCTCCTGCGCCGCGTTCTGCGGGCGAAGGAACTGGGGCTTCCATCCGGCGAAACCAAAAACATGAAAGATTGAGCGATTTTCAATTTTGCCGCATCTACTTTGTCAGCGGATGTCTCGCATAGCCGACTATAGCTCAACATCCGCTTCCTCGTATCTGCGGCAAACTTGAAAATCGCTAAACTTGACGACTTCGTAAAAAGTTTAATATATCTGCGTTACGCGCGATTTCTCAGAATTTCACGTACGATAAGCACGCTGCATTCTTTGAAATTGCGCAAGCCATGATCTTGAACATTTTACAAAGCCATTGGATCGCGATTTTTACGAGTACATCAAGGATTGGCCTTTTTAATGAATCAACCGAACATACCCAAACCGGCATCATCCACCGGGACGCCGGGTTCGAATACAGTTAGCGTTAAGGTGCTGGTTGCCGACGACGACCCCGGCACCCGGCTGCTGCTTCGGAAAAAACTCGAAGCCGCAGGCTACGACGTCGTTCTTGCCAAAAACGGCCGGGAGGCCATCAACCGGCTTTCGGAGAACATTTCCGCTGCGGTGGTGGACCTCAAAATGCCCGATATCGACGGCATGGGGTGTCTCCGGCACATCCGGCAGGCGTTTCCGGATCTCTCCCCGATCATGCTCACGGCCAGCGAAAACATTGCCAACGCGGTCGAAGCCATGAAACAAGGCGCACTCGATTATGTAACCAAACCCTTTAATGCAAAGCAGCTCATCGCCCTGGTGGACAAGGCCGTCGATTCCTTCATGCAGTCCCGGCGTCTCCGCGAAACCGAGGAAAAACTGGAGCACGAAAGAACCTACCAACTCTTCGTGGCCTCCCAAATCCAGCAGTCGCTGCTTCTCGGACATCCCCCGAAGGACTTTGCCGGGCTGGATATCGCCCATATCACCATGCCCTCCCAACAGATCGACGGGGACTTTCTCGATTTCAACCGCCAGAGCGACCGCGTTTTAGACCTCGTGGTGGCCGACGTGATGGGAAAAGGCATCATGGCGGCCTTTATGGGAGCTGCGCTCAAAAGCACATTCCTTCATGTTTTCAACGACGCCGTGATGTCCGGACCTTCCCGAAACCTGCCGGAACCCGCCCACCTGGTGGCTGCCGCGAACAATCACATGATCTCCCAGATGGAGCGATTCGAAACCTTCGTGACGCTCTGCTATGGCCGCTTCGATCTGGACCGGAACCGTTTCATCTTC
The DNA here is from genome assembly GCA_007131845.1 of Desulfobacteraceae bacterium. Classification (GTDB taxonomy): domain Bacteria; phylum Desulfobacterota; class Desulfobacteria; order Desulfobacterales; family Desulfosalsimonadaceae; genus B1SED10-16. The sequence continues at coordinate 5,378 of SLPT01000128.1, forward strand.
GTTGACTGCGGCCATGTCCGGACCATCCATTACCGCCGCGCTGAACAATGCGTCAGCCTGCTGCGGGGGGCCAACATGCCATTGGGTTTTCCGGAAAAAAAAGGATTCATGCAGTTCCATGCGGGGTTTGAACCGGGCGATCTCTTTTTATTTTACTCCGACGGGATTACGGAGGCCAAAAATCCGGATGGTGAATTTTTCGACGAATCCCGGCTGGTCCGCTACGTGGAGGAAAACGCGGATCAAACACCCCAGGAACTGGCGGAAGGAATCCGGCGGCAGGTCGTCGCCTTCACCGGGACGGATGTATTCCGGGACGATTTTACCTGCGTTGCCGTTCGCATCACCGGGGATACCCGTCCTAAAAGCGAAATCTACTCCGATACGCTTTCCATTGCCTCCGAGCTGCATAATATCCGGGAAGTCCGGGATTTTGTTACACGTTTTATTGACGGTCTGGCCGGTGCCGTAGACGAGGATCAGATGGCAAGCATCGAGGTAGCGGCGGTGGAGGTGGTAACCAACATCATCAAACACGCCTACGGGCTCCGGTCCGGAATGCATATAGAAATCACCGCCCGGGCCTTCGACGATTACCTGGAATTCGATTTCCAGGACCAGGGAACGGACTTCGACCCGGCGGACGTTCCCATGCCCGTGTTCGACGGCAGCAGGGAGAACGGCCTGGGATGCTTCATTATCGAACAGACAATGGATGAAGTGAACTACTACCGGGATGAAACCCATGGCAAAAATTGCACGCGGCTGAAATTCATGCTACCCGTGGATGCTGAGAGCACAGGCGGGGACGGTGATCCCGCCGGCAATGAATAAAACCCGATATAATTACAGCAGAAGATATAAACGGAAAACCAACCACCCATGACCAATGAATCCATCGTGATCCAGGGAGTCCCCATCGACAATCTCGACCTGGAGGAGTCCCTTTCCATGCTCTTTGCCATGACCCGCGCCTACGACGAAGACGGGCGCTCCCGCATGGCCGTAACCGTCACTGCCGATATTATCATGTCCCTGCACGCGGACACGAGCGCACCCGAATCCCCCGGGTCAGACGACACCGGCGTGCAGAACAAAGCCAGCGGCGAAGAAAATGATCCGGCATCCCTTGATACCTTCGCCGACATGCTGCGAAACGCGGAGCTGATGATACCGGTCGGCCGTCCCGTTGCATGGGCCGCACGGATACTGGGCACCGGATTGAAAAAGCCGTTTTCCGGCCGCACATTTTTCGGGCGCCTGCTGACGGAAGCCGTACGCAGGGACAAAACCATTGCACTGCTGCACCGGGCCAAAAATCCGTACGACGATCCAACCGAAAGCAAGCCGGATGCCGGCGTCTACCATTGCCGGTTTCTAAGCGGGGCTTCGCACGGGAATCCGGTCGAAGACACACCCGTAGACTCATCCGAAGACTTGCCCGGCGACTCACCCATAGACATACCCGGAAAAACGACTATGACGGAGGAATCCAGGCGTTTTATCCCGGAAACCCTGGAAGTTTTAAAAGAGCCGATTAATGCGGCCGGCATCGACTGCCTGATGATCGACATCCATGACCCGGCCCTTATACGCTGGCTTGCCGCCTCCAAAAACCGCCTCCGCGTGCCCGTGCTCCTCCTCACGGGAGAAGCCGGAGCCGGAGGAGGCGGATGGCTGAAAAACGCAGCAAGACCAGCAGGACTTTGGAACGAAACCATGGAACCCGCCCGCAGCCGGGCGTTTTTATCAGGGCTCTGGTTTTCCGTAAAAGGGGTTTACCACAGACACCTGGCACTGGGCCTACGGATTCTGCCGCTGGCAATCTACCAGAAATACGCCCAGGCGGCATTCAACATTCGCCACCAGCCTTCCATGATTCCCGCCGCAAAAAACACACCGCACTCTCTTCCGCAGGGAATCACCGTCAAGGTCGTCTCGATGCCGGACCCGCTCGATGCAAGTATTACAGGCGATATACGTGAGAGGATCAAGCAGATGGCCCGTTCATCTTCAAAGATCATACTGGACTTCTCCCGGGTCCATTTCATGGATTCCTCCGGGCTCGGCCTGCTCATGAGCCTGTGCAGGGATTCCTCCCCGGAAAACCGGGAAGTATACCTTACGGGCATCAGACCGCGGATTTTCAATTTTCTGAAGATCACCCGGACACTGGATTTTTTTGAAGACAAGATCAAAACG
>SLPT01000229.1 GCA_007131845.1 Desulfobacteraceae bacterium
CCCGTTATGGAACTGCTGGGCGGCATCGGCGTGACCCTGATCATATGGTACGGCGGGTCGGCCGTGATCCGGGGGGATGCCACGCCGGGCAATTTTTTCTCTTTCATGACAGCGGTCATGCTGCTCTACGGGCCTGTCCGGAAGATGAGCAAGCTGAACAATATCATCCAGCAGGGCCTGGCCGCAGTCGACCGGGTATTCGATATCCTGGAGACCGAAACGGAGGTCCGGGAGCCGGAAAAGCCCACTGCGCTTCCGCCGCCGCCCCACCGGATCCGCTTCGAAAATGTATCGTTTCACTACGACCCCGACGAACCGGTCCTCGAGTCGATCAATCTGGATGTCTCCCCGGGGGAGCGGCTGGGGATCGTCGGTTCCAGCGGCGGCGGCAAATCATCTCTTGTCAACCTGATCCCGCGGTTTTATGATGTTACGGAAGGGTCTATCCGCATGGACGGCATCGACATCCGCGAGGCTGCCGTGGCGGATCTCCGGAAACGGATCGCCATCGTTACCCAGGAGCCGATTTTATTCAACGACACCATCCGGAACAACATCGCCTACGGCATCCCGGATGCAAGCGACGAATCGGTGGCCAGGGCCGCCGGCGCAGCCTATATCCACGGCTTTATTGCGGGCCTGCCAAGCGGGTATGACACCTTCATCGGAGAGCTGGGAAACCGCTTGTCCGGCGGGCAGCGGCAGCGCATGTGCATTGCCCGGGCCATTTTGAAGGACGCCCCCATCCTCATACTGGACGAGGCCACATCGGCCCTTGACACCGAGTCGGAGGATCTGGTCCAAAAGGCCCTGCTGAATCTCATGAAGGGCCGGACGTCCTTTGTGATTGCCCACAGGCTTTCCACCATACTCGATGCCGACCGGCTCATCGTGCTGTCCGAAGGCCGGATCGTGGAGCAAGGCGACCATGAATCGCTTCTGGCGCTCCGGGGGGAATATTACCGGCTCTACGAGAAGCAGTTTGAGCACAATGGCGGTCAGGAAGAAACCTTGAGACCCTCTTAATAAGTCCATATGCGCAGCAAGACATTACATCGCTACATATTTCTGGAGATGATTCCGCCGTTTGTCATGAGCATGGCATTTTTCATGTTCGTATTTCTCATGGGCCAACTCCTCGACATTACGAATATGATCGTTCAGCACCAGGTGAGCTTTGGGATCTTCGCCCTGCTCCTTGTTTTGTCCCTGCCGTATTTTCTGGTCTACATCATACCCATGTCGGCCATGATGAGTGTATTGCTCACTTTTTTGCGCATGTCCGGGGACAATGAGATCACGGCCCTCAAGGCGGGCGGCGTCAGCATGTATCGGCTTCTCCCCCCGGTTCTGGTATTTGCAACCCTATGCATGATTATCACCGGATTCATGGGGATCTATGGTATGCCGTGGGGGAAAAGCGCCTATGAAAACCTTGCCCTTGAAGTGGCCCGCTCGAATTTCAACATTGCCCTGACCCCCAATCGTTTCAACGACGATTTTCCCGGGATTGTCTTTTATGTCAACGATATTGACAGCCGCACCCGGCAGCTTCACGACGTCTTTATCGAGGACCGGCGCGAGGATAATGTGTCAAGTACCATCGTGGCACCCAGGGGATATTTGTTCGAAGGAGATACACCGTATACCTTTGTTCTGCGCCTCTATAACGGCTTGATCAACAACGTGGAAATCGAGTCCCGGCAGGCGCATGCCACCCGGTTCGATACTTACGACATCCGTCTGGATCTTCAGGAGGAAGCCGCGGATGCGGGCAGCCGCCGGAAGGACCGGCGGGAGATGACGCTTTCCGAGCTGGTTCAACACGTCCGGGAAGCCGATGAAAAAGACGGTCGCTATTACGCGGTACTCATGGAACTGCATATGAAGTTTTCCATTCCGTTCGCCTGTATCGCCATGTCCGTGCTTGCCGTTCCTTTAGGCATCCAGACGCTTGTCTCCAAGCGATCGGCGGGACTGGGCATCGGATTGCTCTCTTTTTTGATATACTACCTGTTGTTGACGGGCGGGATGGTGCTCAGTGAAACCGGGCTGATCGCACCGGTGTTTGGTACCTGGATGCCTAATCTTATCATGGGCGGCCTGGGGGTATACCTGTGGGTGAAAACCGCCCGTGATCGGCCTGTTCGATTTCTCGATTTTTTCAGGAACGTCGCGGTATGGATTGTTTCGGCCGTGCGAAGCCGGAGCAACACCCCGGGGGCGTAAATACCCTTAACGCCGGCAGCGCGAAGCCCGGCGGAGCTTGAAAGGGCAGTGTAAGCATGACGGTTATCCACCGGTATATCGTCTCGACATTTTTGAAATACTTTGCCATCGTACTGGTAATGGTTGTGGCGATCTACCTGGCCATTGACTTTTTCAGCCGGGTGGACCGCTTTATTTCCTCCCCGGTATCCGGATACGACACGTTTCTGTATTTCATGTACAAAATCCCCGAGATCATCTCCCAGATCATGCCAATCGGGATGCTGCTCGCCGTTTTGATCGTTTTCGGACTCATGAGCCGGAACAATGAGATCATCGCTTTGAAGAGCGGCGGCATCAGCATGTTTTACCTGCTCAAGCCGATATTCGTCCTGGGGATTGTTTTTTCCGCAATTCTTTTTATCTTCTCCGAGGTGGCGGTGCCCGTCAGTACTGCCCGGTCCAATGATATTGACGCCCAGCGGCGGGGGGACGACCGGCGCAGCGCATTTTCTGCGGAAAGGGATATCTGGATTCGGCATGCCGATGGCTTGGCTCATGTGCGCTACCTGAATCCACGGGACGGGGACATATTCGGCGTGAGCCTCTATTTCCTGGATGATGATTACAACCTTACCCGTCGCCTCGATGCCCGGGAGGCCACCTACGCGGACGGGAAATGGCATTTCAGGGAGGCCGTGATGCAGAACCTGGAAAGGCCGGAGGATATTCGGGTCGAGTACAGAAACGAGGCAACGCTGGCGCTGAAACTGGAGCCGTCGGATTTTCAGCGCGTGGCCATGGATCCGGAAGAGACGAATATCCTGGCTCTTTACCGGTATATCCAGCGGGTCGAACGGGAGGGTTACGACGCCAGGGAATACCGTGTCGATTTTTACGCAAAAACCGCCTTTCCATTAATCTGTCTTATCATTGCGTTCATGGGGGCCTGCATCGCTTTTTTGGGCAAAACCAGGGATTCCATGGCCGCCGGTTTTGCATACGGGATCATTCTTGCGTTTGCTTATTGGACAGTATACAGTTTTTCACTTTCCATGGGATACGGTGGGCTGCTGCCGCCCCTTGTAGCAGCCTGGACGGCCAATATTCTCTATGGGCTCGGCACGCTTTTGCTGCTGCTCTACATCGAGTAATCCGATGCGGGCGAATAATTGTTTTTGCAGGGATCTGCGGGACATACGGATTTTGGAATGGGACGGCTGAAACGTACAATCGAGGCAGTCATGCGCGACGAAGAAAACACCGCTCCGCCGGCCCTGTACTGTGCCCTTTCCGCGGCATCTGTTTTGTACGGAGCCGGGGTGGCGCTTCGCAATGCGTTCTATGATACGGGCGTGCTGGATTCCGGAAAACTTGACTGCCGGGTTGTTTCCGTCGGGAATCTCACGGCGGGCGGCACGGGAAAGACGCCCATGACGATTCATCTGGCTGCTTTGCTTCGCCGGATGGGGTACCGGCCGGTTGTAATCAGCAGGGGCTACGGTGGCAATGCGGAAAAAGAAGGAGCAGTGGTCTCCGACGGCTATGAACTGTTGTGCGGTTCCGATGTTTCAGGCGATGAGCCCTTCATGATGGCATCCGCCATGCGGGGGGTCCCCGTCCTGGTGGGAGGTGACCGGTACAAAAGCGGACTTAGGGCAGTTTCTGAATTCGATCCGGATATCATTTTAATGGATGACGGGTTTCAGCACAGGCGTCTGCACAGGGATCTGGATATCGTGCTTGTGGATGCCGCCACGATGTTCGGAAATGGGCGGCTTCTTCCCCGGGGGATGCTGCGGGAGCCGCTTCGGTCAATAGGAAGGGCGGATGCGGTGGTTCTCACGCGATGTGCCGGAGATTGCGAACCTTCCCGTGCCGAACTGCAACAAATGCTCCGCCGGCCGGCGATCGTCCGAAGAAAAAAGGGTTTTTCGGGTAGAATACCAATCTTTCGGGCCAGGCACGAACCCTACCTTTCTTTTATACAAAACGGCAAAGCCCCCCTTTCTGCTATAATTCAGGAACAGACGCCCGAAACCGGGTTTTCCGCGATCAGCAAGACCCGTTTGTTTGTGTTTTCCGGAATCGCCGGGAACCATTCGTTTAAAGAAACGGTGGAAGAATATGCCGGAAGTGTGGGCGGGAGCATGTTTTTTCCGGATCACCACCGCTACTCGGACGAAGACCTGCGGCGTATTGCCGCTGCGGCGGCATCCGGGAAGGCGGATTTCCTGGCGACTACGGAAAAGGATTATGTAAAGGTGGCGGGCAGGATGCCGGCGGATATTCCCGTTTGCGTCATCGGGATACGAATCGTATTCGTGGGAGAAGACGAGCATGACTTTCTGCGATTCCTGCGCCACAATCTCCAGTTACAGTAAGGTGCCGGTATTTTATAGGCTGTTACGTTCCATCACGGATAGGACCGCGTCCAGGTCTTCCGGGCGATCAACGCCGATGTTTCCGGAATCGACAACGCGTACATGCAGTGGAATTCCGTTTTCCAGCAAGCGCAGCTGCTCCAGTTTCTCGATCGACTCCAGCCGTCCGGCCGGCAGGGAGACAAAGCGATCCAGGGTGCTTTTTCGGAAGGCATACAGACCGATATGTCCGTAATAAACCGGCTGCGAAGTTCTCTCCCGGTAATGGGGAATAGGGGAGCGGGAAAAATACAACGCGTTTCCGTCAACGCCGAAAACCGCTTTGACACGGTCGGGGTTGGCAGCGGAGGCTTCATCGATCTCATAGACAAGCGTGGTCGCCTCGATATCATTATTTTCAAACGGTTCCAGAAGTTTATACAGCATGGTCGGATCGAGCAGTGGTTCGTCCCCCTGGATGTTGATCACGATACAGTCGCCGGATAACCCCATCGCATCGGCTGCTTCCTTGACGCGGTCCGTACCGCTTTCATGATCCCTTGCCGTCATGATGCATTCAATGCCGTACTTTGCCGCGGCCTCTGCGATCCGGCGGTCGTCGGTGGCCACGGTGACGTTCGTCAGAAGTGTGCATTGGGATGCTCTCGCATGGACGTGCCAGATCATCGGCCGGCCATTGATATCGGCCAGGGGTTTTCCGGGAAACCGGGTGGAGGCCCACCGTGCGGGGATGATCCCGTGGCAGGGGGGAAGGGGGGCGTCCTGGCGGGTCATAGTCTGCTCCTTTTGGATATTTTTGACACACTCGTAAAACGGCGCAATCTGACGGCTTTGTAAAACGTTCAAGGTCAAGGCTTGCGCAGTCCGCGAAGAATGCAGCGTACTTAGCGTACGTGTAGGTCTACAAGGCGTAAGCCGCAAATTCGTCAGGATTGCGCGCAGGCACAGATATCGGATTTTTTACAAAGCCGTCAGTGTTTTTTCGATCAGCTCGCAGGCTTTGCGTGTGCCTCCCTGGCGGGCGGCAATATATCGGCCGGCCCGGGCAGCGGTGTCTGCCCCGGGTAGCGGATTGTCGGTGAGCCCGATCAACTGTTCGGCGACTTCTTTGGCATTTTGGACCCGGATGACCAGCTTGCTGCTGAATATTTCCTCTCCGACCCAGGCGAAATTCTCCCATGAAGGACCGATTATGGGCGTTTTCCCATGAGCCAGGGGCTCGAGAAAGTTTTGCCCGCCTAATGGAGCCAGACTGCCGCCGACAAAAACGGCCTGTGCCACGGCATAGGCCGATGCCAGTTCGCCGAAAACATCCCATATCACGACGTTTCCCGGTTGAATAGATTGCGATCCGTCCGATCGCAGCCGCCAGGGTATCTTTTGTTCCGACAGCATGGTTTTCCAGCTGTCCACCCGTTCCATGTGGCGGGGAAAAAGGCCGATGACCGCGTCGGGCCGACTGCCCCGCACCCGCCGGATGATGTCAAGGATGCGGCCTTCCTCTTCCCGGCGGACGGATCCCAAAACAATAAGCGGGGATCTTGCGGGAAGCAGCAGTTCGGCCCATCCCGGCCGGTCCGCATCAACGTTGCCGGTTGATGCGTCTTTCGCGGCTGCGGGAAGGCTGTCGAATTTGATGTTGGAAATCACTGATGCCAAACCGCTGCCGAAAATCCTTTCAAAACGCCGTCTATCCTCTTCCGAGACAGCCAGAACGGCATCCGGTGCGAGCGCACGGCACATGGCCGGAAATCTCTTGTATCCGGAGAGGCTTTTTTCCGTCATCCGGCCGTTGACGATATAGACGGGGCGTTTCATTTCCTTAATGGCATGGATGAACCCCGGCCATAATTCGCTTTCCAGCAGCACCGCCAGCTTCGGATTCACCCGGGCGGCCGCGGCGGACATGGTGGAGGGACGGTCAAAGGGAAACCATGCGGAAAAGACGGAAAGCTCCGGGTTGGCCTCCGAAATTTCCGGAGCAAACCTTTCGGCGATATCCTTTCCCTGGCGGGTGTTGGTGGTTATGAGGACACGGGTCGGTCCGGCCGTACGAAGCTGAGACAGCAGGGTCCGGGCCAGAAAGGCCTCTCCCCCGGATGCCGCCTGAATCCAGATGTCGGCCTCCGGCAGCGGATCTGTAAGGATTCGCCCCGCAAATCCCTCCTTGAGCCGGGGTACGGTCCGGAGCAGCGGAATGGCCATGCCCCATGCGAATTCATACATCCGAAGGGCAGTTTGGAGTGTTTTGTCTTTCACGGTGAATGTAGATGGTCCCATAAAACATCGCGATCAGACGCTTCATAAAAAGTTGATGCACTCGTAAAAAGTCGCGATCCGACGGCTTTGTAAGAAGTTTAAGATCAAGGCTTGCGCGATTTCGAAGAATGCAGCGTACTTGGCGTACGTGAAATTCCGAGAAAAAGCGCGTAATGCAGATTCCCAACTTTTACGAAGTCGTCACTGTTTGTCTTTTAAAAAGATAAAACCGCACCGCCCTCCCGGTCGTAGGCCGATATGGATGCGCTGCGGTTTTGTTTTATTGTTTTTGTTATTTGAAACCGGATATCAATCGACTTCAGGGCGTGGATAAAGACCGGAACGCTCAACGATTTCGGGAACTTTTTCCTCCCATTCGATGGCCATGATATGAAACCCTTTGACGCCGTCGAGTTCCTTCAAACGCTGAATGGTTTCGACGCAGATATTGACCCCTTCTTCAGCCTGCTTTTCCTTTGGCGTGTCGGCCATCCGCTTGACCACCTCATCGGGTACATCCATGCCGGGAACGCGGTTTTTCATGTACTTGGCCATGCCCGCGGACTTGAACGGGGTGACGCCGGCCATGATACAGGTCTTTTCCGTCAGTCCACGATCCCGGGCCTGCCGGATCCACTCCTCGAATTTATCGAGGTTGTAGATAC
>SLPT01000014.1 GCA_007131845.1 Desulfobacteraceae bacterium
CCATGATGTCCCGCGCGTGGCTGTCGATCCTCCCCATGCAGGATCTTCTCGCTTTGGGCGCGGACGCCCGGATCAACCGGCCCGGCATGCAGGCCGGCAACTGGCAGTGGCGCCTTTCCGCAGAGCAGATCGAATCCGAAACAGCCAACCACCTCCTTCGCATGACCGAAATCTTCGGCCGAAAGTAGGGCGTTTAATGCGTAATTCATCCGTTACTGTCTACTTAGTGCCCGAACGAAAACCAGGATTTTTCGTCAAGGTCAAGGACGGCGAAAATTTTAACCGCAGGAATACTTAACGTATTTTGAGGATTAAAATTTGAGCCGGACGCAGAGATTGGCGAAAAAGACGGTTTCCGTTCAGGCACTACTTATATGTTCCGGACCTTGATAGCCTTATAGATGCAAACAGCCGCCCCGCCCCAGGTTATTGCCAGGCCGAATATCATCATGAGTATTGCGCCACCTGTCATTTTCTGTCTCCTTTATATAGTGTTTCATCAGGCCTGGTCTGTCCAGTTGCTTTTCAGGGATTGCATTGCAAATCCAAGCAGAACCACCACCACAACCACGATCCAGCCGAACAGCAGCAGCGCGCTGCTGTCATACCCTTCATAATTGACCCGTATATCGCCGATCAGGTTGGCGATGGCCATGTAGCCCAGCACGATCGGCGTAATCACCTTGAGACAGAAATTCCACCACTTGCCGATGGCGAAATCCGACTGGGCGTTGGTGTGCTGGCGTATACTGTCGAGCTTGAAGAACCAGGAAAGCAGAATGACCTGGACCAGGCCGGCAAAAACGATGCCGAAATTGTTGATGAAATGGTCGACGATATCCAGCACGAACAGGCCGCCGTTGGTCATAAAAACCAGGCTCAAAACAAATCCGACCAAACACAATATACTGGCTGTGCCTTTTCTCGGCCAACCGAACTTATCCATCAGCCCGGAGCAGACCGCTTCGCTGATCGAAATCATGGAGCTCATACCGGCAAACACCAGGCAGATAAAAAATAAAAACCCGAAAAATTTAGCTGCGGGAAGCAGGTTGATGGCTTCGGGAATGGTTACGAACGCCAGCCCGACGCCGGCGGCAACCACTTCGTCGAGGGCGACGCCCTGTTGAGAAGCCATGTAACCGAGCACCCCAAAAACCATTATGCCCGCCAGCATACTGAAACCGCAGTTGATAAAAGCGGTTATCATGCCGTTGTTGTTGATGTCCGCGTCTTCCGGCAGGTAGCTGGAATAGGTGATCATAATTGCAAAGCAGATGCTTAAGGTAAAAAAGATCTGCCCGTATGCCGCTGCCCATACTGAATAATCCCAAATGGCACTGAAGTCCGGCTGGAACAGGTAGCTGATCCCTTCCGCAGCACCCTCCAGGGTGACCGCACGGGCCAGCATGACCAGCAGGAGAAAGAACAGCATCGGCATGAATATTTTGTTGGCCAGTTCAATACCGCGCTTGACGCCGCTGAATAGAACGATCCAGACCACGAACCACATGAGCAATGCCGCCAGGAAGACGGGCCAGACGATGCCTCCGAGATCCATGGGACCATCGCTTAACTGCAGAAATTCCGCGAAGAAGAAGCTTCCGGGGCTGTCTCCCCATCCCAGATTCAGGGCCAGCAGGGCATAGTTTAAAGCCCATGATATGACCACTACATAGTATATCGAGATAACAAAGGATACGAATACCTGCCACCAGCCCAGCCACTCCCATTTCCGAAAGATTTTGAAAAAGGTCAGAGGCGCGGATCCCTTGTATTTGTGACCGATCCCGAACTCAAGAATGATGATGGGTATGCCCGCTGTGAGCAGTGCAAAAAAATAGGGGATTAAAAAAGCCCCCCCGCCGTTGTCGTATGCCATGTAAGGAAATCGCCATATGTTTCCCAGGCCGATAGCAGATCCTACCGCGGCCAGAACGAAGCCGGTCCTGGTACCCCATTGTTCACGTTTCGCCATGATCCATATCCCCCTGTTCTAGATCCCTGAAAAAAATCCGTCAGCCGATTCTTTTACCCGGTAGCAAGTCGTTTGTCCGGCGTCAAGACAAAAATCTTTTACTTCCAACTACAGAACAAGTAGTGCCCGAACGAAACCAACCCCCCAGGCGGCCTAACCTCCGTAGCCGACTCTTTTGCAAACACCCACGGCCAGGGCATAAATGACATCAAGGGCCAGTTGATCCGCAATGGTTCGGTCAAAAAGAAGCTTTGATTCAGGCGAAAACAGGTCATCGCCTTCCCAGTACAGCACGGCAACCGGGATCCGGGGGGTTATCCAAAAGACAAACGCTGCATCCGCGAGATCGGCAGGTTCACCCCCGTAGCTGCGGCACGCTTCGGAAAACGCCGGGATGTCGTTATTGAACCGCTCCGTAATAAGGTGGGTGGGAATGTCATGGGGCCCGCGGAAAAATGTCGCCCCGCCCGGAATGTCTTTTTCCGAAATCCAACGATTCTCCGGATCGATCTCCCGGGCGAATAGCAGATAGTGGACCGCAAACAGATCGAAATAAAAGTGAAGCGGCTCATGGTTTTCGCGGATGCGGCTTACAGAATACCGATCCGGGCAGATCCGGAACGGCTCCCCCCAGATGTCCAGAGTATAGCAGCGTTCGGAATCGTCATATGAACACAAAGCGCGTTTGCATACTTCCCAGGGATTTTCTCCGGACAGCTTTTGAAAAAAGATTTTGTCAATGATATCCGCCATTGTATTCTCCGTTGAGTTACGATGGATGCCGGGCTTGCACGATCTACTTGCCCGTTTGCCTTTTCAGCCCGATTTGAAAAACAAAGCGGAACTATTCCTTGATGCACTCGTAAAAAGTCGAGATCTGACGGCTTTATAAAAAGTTCAAGATCAAGGCTTGGGCAATTTCGAAGAATGCAGCGTACTTGTCGTACGTGAAATTCTGAGAAATTGCGCGTAACGCAGATATTGGTATTTACGAAGCCGTCATTCCTTGCGGCTCCGGATCCAGGCCTGCATCGCCCCGGGTGATATGACGGAAGGATCACCGAAATCCGCCTCCCCCGCAGTATCCAACCCGGGCGGCAAATGATTGATAATCCTTTCCAAATCCCTGTAGTCCGAAACCTCCTCATCGATAACACGCGCCATTTCGCGGCTTGCAGGCGTTTTTAGCAGGTCATAGCGGCGCACGGACTTGAGAAGCCCCAGAAGCAATGTCTCCCAGGTGGTCATGGGCTGCTGCTTGGCTGTGGCGGATTCGGCGGCAGAATCAATAAAAACGAAGGGCACCTGTGCAAAGGGCTCATCGCGTGAAATAAAAGCGGCGATCCAGTCGGTGTCAAAGGAAAAATCGAACACGGTCGGGTTGGCGATAATTTCCCGCAGGAGTTGACTCTCGTAGAGCTTGAATGCCGCCTGGGTGTCCAGGATCCCCCGGGAAAAAATGGCATCTCCGATCATTCGCTGCATGTGACGCAGGTTTTTGATCCCGATGCCCCACCGGGCGCCGTCTTTTACAAGAATCGAATCCGGGTGCTTCCGGTTGCCCAGAACCACCCTGAATCCACCCTGAAGATACGGATCCAGCAGGATGCCGATCTGACCCAGATGAACCGAATTGTCCGCATCCGTATACATGACGGCCTCTGCGCCGTCTGCGATGGCCTGGCTGCACCCCAGGATGATCGCACCCGCCTTGCGGGAATCATCGACCGACAAGAGCCGTCGAAGAGGCCCCTTTTCAGCCGGCAGGTGATCCGCCAGAAACAGCACGCGGATATCGTGGCGCCCCTCGAATTCCGCCGCGATTTCAGCGGCAAGCTTTCCGCTGCCATACGGACAGCCATCATCTACCGGGTAGAGCGTCCAGTCTATGCCGGTATCCCTGAAAATCCATTGCAACTGGCGGACCTTGGTCCGAAGAGAATCCTCTCCGTGCGGATTGTCATCGGTTTTGGGTCGCAGACGATTTTGCTCCCCCCACATGGCAAACACCACGCCGATCTTTCCCGGACGGTCGTTTTGAAGAAGCAAATGGCGGGATATCGCCAGCTTGGCCGCTACACGGTAATGAAGGGGCATTGCGATCATGCGAGCCGCCTCTTGCATTTTATTTATGGAAAAATCCGACGAGGCAAGCAGTTCATCCGCGAGCATGTGCAGTTGGTCCTGATGCTCCGGACTGGTCGCGTCAAGGGGTTCATGTATTGGCGAAATATAGGATTCCATACTGCGCAGAGGCCCTCCTGATTCTCATTGAAAATGATCCTGATCATGAATTGTTTTGAACCTTATGTATAAAAAATTAGATTATCGACCATCAAAAACCCTGTCAATTTAAATCACAACGCTCACTTTTCAACTATCTTTCCCCCGTAGCATCGCCCCGTGCTGATAAAGCATTGCCGATAGACTAAACTCACGCTGCATTTTCAATGCAGTTCCACTGCCCCCGTTTTACCGGTTATTTGAAAGCAATTTTTTTTGACAAACACTGTTCGCCCATTAACATATAATTAATCTCAAAAAATAGTGTCTATACGCGCTCCTTGCGGGTCACATATCGGATTCGATAGCATATTAAACGAATGCCGACTTTGAAAAAAACCAAAAATCTCAGGATGCCGCAATCCCGATAGCCCGACAGAATGCCACGTACACGTGGCACAATGATTTCGTCGGGATTACGCAAGCCTTGAACCTTCGTTTTCAAACCTTTCTGCCTGCCTTCAAGCGTCGTTTTTGGCAATTGGCACGGAAGCATGGCGGAAAGATTAGCGGCAGAACCGGGAAACCCGTATCCGGAGTCCTTCAGGAATTGCCGAGCTACCCGGAAGGCAGTCCGCTGCGCCCGGACGCCCATCGGATACAAGGAGGAATTTATTGGTTTTAACAAGGACTATCATTTGCAGCCGGTAATGGGACCTTAAGGAGAATCCATGAAATTGTGGCAGTATTTCTTTGCCGTAACAATGATTGTTCTGCTTTCAGCGAACGTTTCGGCAACCAGTATATCGGGCAGATCGAGCACGATGGTGGAGTGGTTCGATGATCCGGAAGGAAGCGGCGCCCTTCCCGTCTACCAGTATCTCATGCTAAATGCCCGCGACATACGGGACTATGGGATCAATTTTCGCCTCTATGGCCGGCTGGGACACGATTTGAAGGATACGGTGGATGCGGACAGCCGCCTTTACTATGCATATGCGGAAAAACGGGGGATCAACGACCTGTTTGACGTGAAACTGGGCCGCCACCTGGTGTTCAATACCGCCGGCTCGGCCATCATGGACGGACTCAGCCTCGACTACAAACCCGATTCCCCCTTCAGCGTCAACCTGTTCGGCGGCGGCGACGTCAGGTATTACGAAAGCTACGACGAAAAAGACCTGGTAGCAGGCGGCAAACTTTCGGGCTGGCTCATGGAAGACAGCCTCAAACTCGGCCTTTCCTATATCCAGAAATGGGAGGACAGCGCCGCGACCCACCAACTCATCGGACTGGATGCCTTCTACGACCATGGTACCGTATTCGAGGCTTACGGCGAATACCAGTTCAACTATATCTCCGACACTATGAGCTACCTGCTGCTGGGCGTAAACTATCATAAAAACCAGGATTGGCAGCTTCGAACGGAGTATCTGTACTCCAAGCCGGTCTTTTCCTCAACCTCCATATATTCCGTTTTCGCCGTTGCGGAATACCAGGAAATCATGAGCCAGCTCAACTATCGCCTCGGGCCGGGCATGTTTGCCTTCGGGCGCTTTACTTATGAGATGTACGAAGATGTCGCCAACGCCAACGTAGTCGAAGCAGGCATCGAGAAAATCCGTACCGACCGGTTTTCCGGGTCTGTCTCCGGGGTTTTCCGGGACCATCGGGAAGGCCAGGACCTCTACGGCATCCGGGGCCGCATCGCATACCTGTGGAACCATCGCTTCCAGTTCGGCGGCGGAGCCAGCATCGATGTACTGGAGCGGCACCTGGTGGTTTTTGACGGGGAAGAAACCGCCATCGAGGGAAAATACGAAGAAACCGCCCACCGGATCTGGGCGGATGCAACCGTCTTCTTCAGCCGGAACGCTTCGCTGGAAACACGTGTTTCGAGAATCGAAAGCAAACGCTGGAACGAATATTACTACGGCAACATTCGCTTTAATTATCATTTTTAGAAGCCAGGGAGTCCAATCCATGAAACGAATGCGGAAAATCACCCTGATACTGGTTGCAGGTATTGTGCTGATGGGCCTTTCCGTTGCCGTCGCCGAATTCAAGGGCATTGTGTTCGACCATGACCTGCACCCGGAATACCTCGGTTTCGACTGCACCGTCTGCCACGACGAAAATCTCCAGCGGATCACGCCCGATCCGGAATCATGCATGATCTGCCATGACCCGGCCTATCTCGAAGACGTTGTATATCCCGGCAAAAAGACCCATGGGCCTGCCTGGTCCCTTAACCATGACACCTACGCTAAAAGTGGCGTCCGGCACTGCATGGAATGCCACCAGGACTATTCCGACAAGGGAAGAAAGGACAGCAACCCAAGGGCGACCACCTGCTACGAATGCCACACTCCCACCGGCAAGGACAGTAAATTCGGGCCTTTCGGCAGCAGCATCCACAATGTGCATACATCCGATTTTTACGTCACCCATCCCCTGGCGGCACGCACGGACCAGCGCCGGTGCGCGGATTGCCACACGGAAACCCGCTTCTGCGGGGACTGCCACGACGATTTCAACAGAAACGATCTGGCCCTGAAATCTCACCGCCGCGCGTGGAGCGATCTCGCCGTCATTTTCGACCGCGACACTGCGCAGATCCACGAGGCATTCGATGAATCCCAATGCGACTCCTGCCACCGCGACGAAAACAACTCCATCGTGATTCCTTCCGATCGCTGGGCCCGGGGTCATGCCATCGAAGCCCGGAAGAACCTGGCCACCTGCCAGGCCTGTCATCCCACGGGCGACACCTGCGTCAAGTGTCACAGCGCCAGCACTGGCCTGGGCGTAAGCCCCCATCCCAAGGGTTGGAGCGGCAGCATGAGCCGACGCCTGGAAAGTGCCAGCAAAGGCAGAACCTGTGCCAAATGCCATTAAGGAAACCAATGATGGAACGCTACGATACTGGATCCATGACAAGGAGAGGCTGCATGAAATACACAAAAAACCTTCTGGCTGCATTGCTGCTGGCCATGGCCCCATTGCTCGGCTGCGGCAGCGACAGCAGTTCCAGCGTCGGCACCACGCCGGGAGAGCCTGATCCTGCCGGGTATATCGGCGACGTCAACTGCCTCAGCTGCCATGACGATCAGAAACGGGAGTGGCTGAAAGCCCACGGCAACCTGGCTCCGGATGGCGTTACGCACAACCCCAGCTATCCCTTGCCGAGCGCAACGTGCGAAGCATGTCACGACCGCGGAAGCCTCACCGATCCCAGCGTCGAGGGCAAAGGATGGGAACTGGTCGGCGA
>SLPT01000282.1 GCA_007131845.1 Desulfobacteraceae bacterium
AATTCCTCGGGGCTCAGGTCGGTTTTCACATCGACCTCGATCTCGGGGTCTGCCTCGAATATCCGGATTCCCTCGTCACCGAGCTTGTCGCTGACCAGTACCTTGTACGTCATTGTTTAACCCTCCTGTTTTGGCGTTCCTGCCGGCGGCAGGAACGCCCGTTTAAAACACTTATTCTGAAATATTTTGCTTGTGCCAACCAATCCGTCCTGTGCCGCTTTATTCGAGCGCCAGCTTTCCGTCACGGTATGCCATGAGATAGTTGGAGCAGTATTCATCCCGGCCGGCAAGGGTTTCCGCAGCCCGGACATTGGCCATCATCCGCCGGTCAAGGGGATTGATGATCGCCCCGTCGAGCCCTTTGCAGATGGCCATGACCATGAAGGTCTGGTTGAGCAGCTTCCGCTCGGGAAGACCGTAGGAAATATTGGACAAACCGCAGATCGTGTGCACCCCGGGGAATTCGGTCATGATCGCTTCGATTGCGTTCATGAATTCCATTCCGTAGGAGTCGTTCGTGGAAATGGGCTGAACCAGGGGATCCACGTAGATGTTTTCCAGGGGTACATTGTTTTTAACGAGGTTGTTGATCAGATCCGATGCGATGGAAACCCGGTCGTCCTTGCTCTCGGGCATCCCCGAATCGCTCATGCAAAGAGCAATGACCTTGCAATCCGTTCCGGAAACGACGGGAAGCAGGGCGTCATAGCGCTCCTTTTCCATGGAAATGGAATTGATCATGGGCACTCCCTTATGCAGGGGCAATACCGCCTCGATCACCTTCGGATCCGGGCTGTCGATGCAGCAGGGTGCATCCACCACCGCCTGGACCGATTCAACGAGCCACTTCATGTATCCTTCTTCTTTGCCCACGAACGTACCGGCATTGATATCGATATAGTCCGCGCCGTTTTCATGCTGATCCTTTGCGATTGCCTGGATCTGCCCGATGTTTTCGGCTTCGATCGCCTCTTTTATCGCTTTCCTGCTTGAATTGATCAGTTCACCGACAACTAGCATAATCATCTCTCCTTTATTTTTAGTATTTAATTTTGATGCCCCCGTAAAAAGTCTCGATCTGACGGCTTCGTAAAAAGTTCAAGATCAAGGCTTGCGCGATTCCGAAGAATGCAGCGTACTTGGCGTACGTGAAATTCTGAGGAATCGTGCGTAACGCAGATATTGGACTTTTTACGAAGCCGTCAACTCTGAAGAAACGGTTTCTGGGGTATTGTATCACCCGGCGCCACGCATACGAAGTCCTCCGGATCATAGGGGCCGAACAGAAGCTTGCGGAAAAACCGGTCCGACCCCTCGACTTCCTCGTACTCCTTTTTGAGAAAATCGGCGTTGGCTTTTGCTCTTTCCCTCAAAAATTCTCTGTTTTTCATCTCCCTGCCGCTAATCAAAACGATGTGGGTATAATGCTTCAGCTCTTCCCGGAGCCCCCATTCGGCATCCTCTCTTCCCATCTTCGGGACATACTCGTTTTCAAGCGTCCCTAAAGGGTCTTTCTGTTCGGCCACCCACCCTGGAGTCAGGTAATAAGTGCCGGCACGCTCCGAAAACGCTTTGTGGTATGCCCGGCGGGAACCGAGGATGAGTGCTACGCAGTCATGAACCCTGGGAACGCAGAGCATCTGACTTGCGGCCCGGATCCCCACCACCCCGTTGGAGCAAAGGCCATAACCCAAAACGATATGCGCGGCATATCCTGCCGTCTCCGCGATTTTCTCCTCGATAAGGGGCCGGATCCGCTCCGGGGAGCGGTGCAGGTTCTGGTCCAGGTAATGAACCTCGATCGATCCGTCATCAGGAAGCAGACGGTCGATTTCGTTTTTCATGACCCGGCATGCAATTACCACCCGGGGGCGTCCCGGAGACGGTTCTATAGACGCTCCAGGAGACGGATTATTCTGATCAGCGTTATTTTGAGGCGTGTTCGACATCTACGGAAAACTCCATTTCTTCCACATATTTTTCCATGAAATCCGGGCGGGTCTCGATGCTCACGTGTTCCACCCGCTTCATTTTCTGCTCCAGAAACCGCCGGTATTGAATATTTTTCAGCATCCGCACGCATCCGATCCGGCTCGTATTCCCGGCAAATGTGACCTTGCCGGCCGTATTGGGCGGAATAAGCCCGATAGCCTCCAGGTTAACCGGTCGAAGAGAATATCCGAAACCGCCTGCCAATACGATATTTTCAAGCATTTCCGGCCTGATTCCCGCCTCTTCGATCAGGATGTCGATGGCCGCCCGTATGGCGCTTTTGGCAAGCTGCACCTGCCGAACATCCTCCTGGGTATACCAGACGCCGTCACTGACCCGGAACGCGGGAGTTGTGTCTTTTTCCTCGATGCATGCCGCGATTTTTGGCGGCAGATCCTCCGTTTCTCCTGGTCGCTTCATGCGGCCGGAGGCGTCGATGACCCCGGAACGAATCAGTGCGGCCGTCAAATCAATCAGGCCGCTCCCGCAGATCCCTGCTGCGGGGGCATCGCCGATGGTCCGGATTTCAATTGCCTCCCCGTCGGTCCATGCCGCCTCCACGGCACCGATGCGGGCGCGCATGCCGCTGGAAATGCCCATCCCCTCAAAGGCGGGTCCCGCGGCCGTGGACGACATCAAAAGCCGGTCGTTTGCGCTGATCCCGATTTCACCGTTGGTTCCGACATCGATGAACAAGGTGTCCACCTCGTCGCTGAAAAAATCCGGGCAGACCAGAAGGCCTGCGCTGATGTCGGCCCCGATATAGGCATGAAGCACGGGGGGTACGTATATGCGGGCCCCCGGATGCACGGCCAGACCGAAACGGGATACCGGAAAAGCCTTCCCGCTTTCAATCCCCACGGTAAAGGGGACTTCTCCCAGGGGCGCCGGGTCGATGCCTGCAGCGATCTGGAGCATCGCCGTATTGCCGCCGATAACGACATCGAGGATCTCCGCCGGAACACTATCCGAATCTTCGCAGACCTCTTCGATCAGGTGGTTGATCGCCTCCCGGACAAGCGAGGAAAGCTCCCCGAGTCCTTCCGGTGTCGATGCGTACTGGATGCGGCGCACCACGTCATGTCCGTATCGGATCTGCGGATTCAGGGACGATGTGGTGGAAAGCTCCTTGCCCGTTTTCAGGGAAACCAGCGTGGCCACAAGGGTGGTTGTTCCAAGATCGACGGCAAGTCCCTTGGGTGCGGTCCCTTTTCGAAAATGCGGCAGTTCCTCTGTTGTACCGTCCTCGTAACGGCAGAAATAGCTCCGGACCCCTCCCAGAATCCGCACCGCCGGCGCTATGCGGTTTTCCTGCTCCAATACCCGCAAGTGCCGTTTTTCACCCCCCACGCCTTCCTCTCCGGAGTCAATGGCACCGAAGGCGGAATCCCGGTCTCCTTCCAGAATCTGGTGTTCCTCGTCCGTGTATCCGGACAAAAGCCGGATGGTCATATCCGTTTTGGGCGTAAGCTGGCATGCCAGGCGGATGCCTTCCGCATGCTGCTCTTCGGAGATATCCTTGTGGGGCGTGGGGCGTACAATAAGTGGATGTTCCACGCATACCAGGCATTTGCCGCATATTCCATCCCCGTTGCAGGGAGTATCCATATCCACACCGGCGCGGCGAAGCACATCGGCCAGATTTTCCCCCCTGCGGCTATGAAGCGTTTCTCCCAGTGGGTAGATCTTTATCCTTGGCATTGTATCAATTCCATATGCTTTCCGGTTTTCCCGGGCTCAAAGCGACCATGGTATCCAAAGGCCCCAGCCGTCAAATCCTTGTGAGGGATATGGTTTCCCGGTTGTCTTCGGCCAGCAGCTTGATGTCTTTTCGCAGGGTCTCGCCATCCAGGGTTTCGGGCACAACCACAGCCGTGCGCATGGAAAAAACGGGCGTTCCATCCTTTGCCTCGGCAACCTTCGTCTCCAGTTCCACGATATTGATACCCAACGACGCCAGCATCTGGGTGGTTCGATAGACGATTCCCATGCGGTCCGCGCCCTTCACCCGGATCTCGTAATTGGGCACAGCCGCTTCCTGTCCGGCCCCATGCCCTTTAAAATCGACCGGAAACAGGTTGATTTCCAGATCCTTATCCCCTTTGAGCTGCCGGCATGCCCGGTTCAACGCATCGGCCACCTTGTCATCCGGAGCCGTTGCGAGAATCATGAGCGCAAAATGGCTGCCAAGCAGCGTCATGCTGGAATCCTCGAAGTTGGCCCCTGATTCATAAATGGCCCTGGACACCCTGGCCACGATCCCTGCCCTGTTCAGTCCGACAGCCGATATGATAAACTCCTGTTTCATCGATGCTGTTTCCTTTTCCGTCGTGTTGTCCTGTTCTTTTCACATAAACGAGTGCCTGAACGAAAGCCGTCAGATCGCGACTTTTTACGAGTGCATCAGTCCTTGACCTTGAGGAAAAATCCTGGATTTCGTTCGGCCCCTAAAATATACGTTTCGCTTCAGCCTTCGGAGCCGGCCTGCGGTCCTGAAATATCCGGATTGCCGGCGGCACGTGCCCGGATTCTCTCCATGGCGCCCTCGGTCCGGACCGTCATACTCACCACGGGGGTGACGGCACCGGCGTTTTCCGCCGCCTGCCGGGCATCCTCAGTGACGGTCCGCCGGGCATGGGCCAGCGCCTCGTCGTATTCCGCAAATTTCATCCGCTTCTCGTCGATCTGTACCACGTAGGAAAGACTGTCCCCGCGCTCACGGGTGTAGAGTATAGCTTCCTTTTCGACAACAACCGATCCGGCCACCGCCCCGGCCGCATTGGCCACGTGGGCATGCGACGGCAAAATGAACGGAGCACGAAGCATTTCAGCCACTTTGCGGACGAAAATACCGGCCGGAGCGCCGATGCCGATCATTGGAAACCGGCTGGATATCTCGATTGACAGGTGCGGGTCCTTTCTTTGGATGGACTCCCTGAGCAGCCAGCGGCCCCATGCCCCGTCCACGGTCTCCGGAAGGCGATCCCCTTTTTTGCGCTCGGTCTGTCCGGCTAAAAAGACCACCGCTTCCTCCACCATCATCGAAACGATGTGATCCAAGACCTCGTCCACGAATGTCGCCTGGTTTTTTTCGTGGATCCGGCAGGTGCAAAGCACTGCCTGGCGGGCGGCATCTGCATCCCAGATGTCCATTTTGCCGTTGACGTGCAACAGGTCGCTTGGGGTAAGGGTCGCCTCTTCGATCAGCCCCATGCGAAAAAGATCATCCGCGTTCAACTGCACCATGTGATGCACATCCAGCTCTTTTATGAGCCCGGAAACCGATGCAGGACCCCGGTTAAGGGCGCTTACCACCCGTAGCGTCCTTAGATCGGTAATTCCAAAATCCTCTGGATTTACAGGCTTCGAAAATGTCCAGTAGCAGATATCTCCTGGAACCAGCAGACCTTTTTTGTTTTTGAGCCCCATGATCTCGTCGTGGACATGCTGATATTTCCAGGCAAGCCGTGACAGGGGTATGACCCGGTCCGGGCCGACCGAGATGTTTCCCCTCCCGCCGATGCTGATCCTGCTGTCGCACCCCACGCAGGCCGTCCGGATGCGCCCTGCCTTGATGGCGGTTTCGATCCCGCCCACCCGGGCACCCTCGTCGGATACTGCGACCTGGGAATCCCGGATAAAAGCCATATCCGTTGTAGTTCCCCCAACGTCGATCATCAGGGCGTTTTTTTCATCGGAGAAGAACATGCCGCCGATGGCGCTGGCGGCAGGTCCCGATAGAACGGTTTCCACCGGTTTTTTGACCGCTTCCTTATATGGCATAAGCGATCCGTCCCCTTTGACGATCATGAGCGGCGCCCGGATGTCGAGTTCTGAAAGGGCGGATCTTACCGCCTCGATAAACTCCTGCATCACCGCTACCAGGGAGGCGTTCAGGCATGCCGTGGCCGCGCGCACGATGGAGTCGAGCTGCGTGGAAAGCTGGTGTCCCAATACCACCGGCAGATCGCAGATCGTCGTGATCTCCCGGAACACAGCTTCCTCGTGGGACGGATCGAGCGGGCTGAAATAGCTTGATACAGCAAAGGCATCCACCTTGTCCCGGTTCTCATCCACCCATTTCCGGATACCTTCCAGATCCGGCGGAGATTTCTCAACGCCCTGCGAATCGTGCCCGCCGTCGAAAAATGCATGGCAGGCCGCGGAAAGCTTCTTTTCCAGCCCGAAGGACGCCACGAGCTCCCGGTCGTATCCAACCAGGATCAAACCGACATCGCGGGCTTTGTTTTCAGCGATGGAGTTGGTGGCCAGCGTCGAGGAAATACCGACCAGTTTCACCCCGGCCGGATTTTTAATGCCAAGCCCCCGCAGCACATCGATGACGCCTGCCGAAAGATCCTCCCGGGTGGTAAGGGTCTTGCCGGAGGCCAGCACCTCCCGGGTACGGTAATCCATCAGAACCCCGTCTGTGTACGTGCCTCCCGTATCGATACCGACGACATAGTCGGTTTTTTCCTTCGGGCGGCGGCCGCTGTGTTTCGGCCCGTGCGGGACGAATCGTTTTTCAGTTTCCATGGGTAAAACGTTTGCCTCCTCTGCGGAGCCCGGTTTCGGGAGAAATCCCGAAACTCCTCATATCATTTATAAAACAGCTCGAATAATGGTTATTTAATAAAAATTCAATCGGTTAGAAACCGATAAAAGCGCATCTGGATGAAAAGCCCGCAAGGATGCCCGGAGGCACCGCATGCAGGCTTTTTCACCTTAACCGAGCTTTTTAAATTTCTGGTTTCATTATCCGCTCATCCGCTTGTGGCTAAGACTGCGACCGAACGCGCTCCTCGGCCTTGTCCAGGACTTTTTGTATATCCTTTTTCGCCTCTCCCGGCACCCTGGATTCGGGGCCTTCGTAGTTCTCGATGATATCGCGGGTCTTTTTCACGATCCGGTCCTTCATGGTAAGCCGGCCCTGCGCATCCCAGTCCTCGTAGGAATTCCGGTCCATGAGCGTCGGCTGCCAGTGATGGCGGAACCACTTCATGGTGTGGTCTTCATAGAGATAATGCCCGCCCGGGCCGACATTACAGATCTCATCCACCGCCAGGGTCTCCTCGTTGACCTCGACGCCTCCGGCAATGAGCCGGCTCATGCCGATAATCTCGTCGTCCATGACCGTCTGGAAAATATCTCCGGTGATGCCGGATTCGGTGTAGCCGTTGTCATGCACGAAATTGGCGCCGGAAAGCATGGCCATGTGGATGGAAAAAGCCGCCTCGATGCCGCTTTGCAGCTCCATCTTCTTGGTGTCGGTGCATCCGGAGGTCGAGTACATGGGCAGCCCCACGTAGTTAAGCATTTCCGTGAACGCCGCGCTCATGATGCCCAGTTCCGGGGCTCCGTAGGAGTAGATGGTCCGGCGCATGTCGAGAATCGACTGCACCCCGCCGATGATGATACAGGTTCCCGGGTTGACGAGCTG
>SLPT01000048.1 GCA_007131845.1 Desulfobacteraceae bacterium
CGCAAACGAACTCGATGCCCGGATCGAGCGGGACAGCCGCCTTGACTGGGAAGCTCCGGCATGCGGTATCCTGCATCCATAAAATGCATGCATTGACAGGCGGCAAGGCTTTTGCAGCAAAACGGGGGATCCGGATGGTATCCGGGATCCCCCTATATCCTCAGGATTCGGGATAGGCGAATAATATCATTTCGCAATGACCGAACCGCTGTTGCTTTTATCCCCTTTGCTGCCGCTTTATCAACGGCATGCCTTTTGCCATGCGATCCCGGGTGAACAACCTGCGGTCTCCCTGTTGTTTTGCCGGACAACGGGTCGGGCAATGGAAATGAGGCTGGCGCCTGCCCAGAATACCCCCATGACAATGCCTATGATGGGAAACAGGATTACGTGGAACATCAGGGCAAAAAGTCCTGTCACAATCAAAAAGCTACCCATCGTAAGCTTCGCGTCCTGTACGGCTGAAAATCTTGTTGTATCCATAATGACACCTCCTGTTCGGATCACCGGAAAATTACTTCTGTATCTTCTTTTTCCCTTAACAACACAATAAGGCCGCACGAGCCTGCGCGGAAGTGGGGGGAATGATGTATTTTGATAATAAAAATGCAGTAGCCGGAAATATCTTTCACCCGGATTGCCGAGGCCAATGAAAAGCTTGCCGTGCATTATAGTATTGTTGTAGACTTACAGGCAAACTGTTGAGTCGGAAGGCCGATACTCCTTGCTCCTTGGCCGAAAGGGCGGGGCATGCCCTGCTCCCGATCGCATCCTTGCACAGGCGTGTTTTTTGCGCCGGGAGGCATTCGTGGAGGGAAAGGAACCTGTTTTCTTGTCCCTGGAAGAGGCGATTTATGCCGTAAAAACGGATATCACCCATTACCCGCCGCAAAAACGCCTTTTCATGGAACTCTGCCCGTTGGTCCTTGGTCCGGATATCCGGTTGACCGACGACAGCCGCGGCCGGGGCCTTTGGATCTCCATGCCTGCCCGGTGTGGGCGGGTTACCCGGATGCATCCGGTCACGGCTTCCAGCCTGGGCATTCTGCTGGTAGAGGCCCTTGAAAAGTCACCCCCTGCCTGCGAGGTGATGGCCGAAATCTGCCGGCGAACGTTCGAAATCCGCACGGCGGTGGCGGGCGGCCATGAGCCGGGGCCGGCCGGGGTTCTTTTGTACTTGGATATGGAGAGCTTCCATTGCAGGCAGTGCGGGGCTTGCTGCCGGGCGCTCAACTATCGCCACGAAATCAGCGATGGGGATTACCGGCGCTGGAAGGAACAGGGGCGTTCTGACATCCTGGAGCGGGTGGCCGTCATCACCCGTCGTAGCCGGACCGTATCCTATGCCGCCTGGATCGAGCCGGGAACGCGCCGGTTTGCGGACGTTTGCCCCTGGCTTATCCCGGCCGGTCCGGAAGGCCGCCAAAAGCGCTGGATCTGCCGGATTCATGATGTCAAACCCGCTATCTGCCTGGAGTATCCCGGTACGAAAAAACATGCCCGGATGACAGGCTGCCGAGGGGTTGATGATTGATCTGCACGCTGTTCGGGTATCTTACGGCTGTCGTTTTGGCCATAACATCCCCGCTCCGCAGCATTGGAAGGCTTTACCTTAAAACCGGTCCTGAAAAAGGGGCCAAAACAGCAGGAAAGGAAGCTGATCAATGAATCTTTCAGCATTTTCTCTGGAAGGAAAAGTGGCGTTGATCACGGGAGGCAGCCGGGGAATCGGAGCTGCTACGGCCGCTGCCTTTGCCGGTGCCGGTGCGGATGTCGTTGTGACCAGCCGGAAACAAGGCGACCTGGAAGCGGTGGCCAAAGCGGTGGAAAAACATGGCCGGCGCTCAATGGCCGTGGCCACGCATGTTGGCCGGATGGACCAGATACACGATCTTGTTGAAAAGGTGCAGGCGGCGTTCGGGAGAATCGATATCCTGGTCAATAATGCGGGAACCAGTATCGCCTCCATGGCGATCGACCTGGAGGAAAAGGCCTGGGATTCCCTGATGAACACCAATCTGAAGGGCGCTTTTTTCCTGAGCCAGGCCGTGGCTCGGATTATGAAGGAAACGGGGGGCGGTACCATCATCAACGTTTCATCGGTAAACGGCTACAGCCCCGTGAGCCCGACCTGCACCTATGCGATCAGCAAGGCCGCCCTGATCATGGTCACAAAGGCGCTTGCCAAGGAATGGGCCGATTTCGATATCCGTGTGAATGCCATTGCCCCCGGAGCCGTGGAGACCCGCCTGCTCAATGCGATCTGGCATGGCAAAAGCGAGGCGGAGGCTAAGCAGATAAAGGATCAACTGTCCCAAAGCATACCGCTCAAGAGAATCGGAGACCCGGCGGAAATCGCCAATGCCATGCTTTTCCTGGCATCGGATGCATCCAGCTATATGACCGGTCAAACGATCGTCGTGGATGGCGGATCCCTGTTGTAACTTTTTCAAGGACTCAGCAGGTGATCTCAGAAATCCGGATAGAAGCCGAAGCCTTATCGTGCGGCGCGGAAAGGATATCCGGCCGGAAATTTTTCCGGGCGGCAGATGTTCAGGAAACAACGATCAGCGAAGCGTTTTTAACGCCCTGCAGGACCTTTTGGGAGACACTGCCGAAAAAGAAGGCCGAGGATGCCCGCAAGCCCCGTTTTCCGAGTACCACCGCGTCAAAGCCGGAGTCTGCCTGCCGGATGGAAAAAAAAGGAATGAATCCTGGAAGCGGCTGGTACTGCGCATATACCTTTTTTTATGTTTAAGAATCAGTTGTAATTAAAGGTGGAAAAGAGTAGGTTTTTTTTGCACAAGAATTTTGATATATGAGAAATTCTTTTCAAGCTCCATACTATCGATTATATATATGCCTGATTCCATTTTCCAACACGCCGGCAATGCGTTTCGGGATAATGCCGGTTGACCGTTTATCCCGGGGAAAAATGCCTGATGAGTATAGACCTGATGATTATAGAATGGTCGAAAGTAAAGGACTTGGTATAGTGTCATGAAACATCCCAATGATTACTGAATGCCGGCAAGAAATATCGTGTCCGGATCAGGAGTGCCGTCATTGAGCCGAAAGCATAAAGAGCACGCCACCACCCTGTACAATAGTCGAATCCTCAAGGTTTACCTGGGCTATATCCAAAAAAAAATCCCGGGTGCCGATATCGACAGGATTCTCCGGGATGCCGGTATCGGGGTGTACGAGATCGATGACCCTGCCCATTGGTTTACGCAGGAGCAGGCAGATCATTTCTACAACATCACGCGCGAACATACAGGAGAGCCGGATATTGCCCGGCATGCCGGCCGCTTTGCATCGTCGGAAGGGTTGGGGGCGGTAAAGCAATACATTCTTGGCCTGATGAGCCCTTCGACCATTTATTTTCTGATGGAAAGGGTGTATCCGCTGTTCAGCCGCGGGGCAGGCATCAAAACCAGGAAAATCCGCTCATATGAGTATGAAATCGTGTCGACCCCCACAAGCGGAACAGTGGAGAAGCCGTATCAATGCGAAAACAGAATCGGTTTTTTCGAGGCGGTGGCCGAGCTTTTTACCGGGGATTTTGCAGCCATTGATCATCCGGAATGTATTCACAAGGGAGATTCACGCTGCCGCTACATTATTTCCTGGCAGCCATCCAGGCTGCACTTCTGGAAAAAATACCTCCGCTATATTCTGGCCGGAAGCGCTGTGGCCGGCGGGATCTTGTTTTTCATTCTGCCGATCGTTCCGTGGGTGCTTTTATCGCTCGGACTTGTTTTTTGCACTTTGTTGACATTTTGTATTTTCGAAAGACTGGAAAACAAATCGCTTCGCACGACCATTGAAAAACAAAAAGAAGCCGCCCAGGACCATCTTCTGGAGAGCAATATCCGCTATAACAGCGCCCTTTTGATGCTGGAAATCGGCCAGGCCACCTCAACCATGCGGGATGTCGGCAAAATCATCCAAACGTTGGCCGATGTTCTGGAAAATCGTTTTGCCTTCGACCGCGGCATGATCATGCTCACAAACGAAAAGGAGTCCAGGCTTATATACAAAGGAGGGTACGGCCACACCACGGATCAGGAAGAACTGCTTCGCAATACGGTGTTTACCATAGACAATCCGGACTCCAGGGGGCTTTTCGTCATGGCAATGAGAAAGCGAAAGCCTTTTCTCATTGAAGACCTCAATGACATCAAAAGCTCCTTTTCCCCAAAAAGCGTTGAATTTGCAAAAAAACTGGGCGGGGAGTCCCTGATATGCGTGCCTATAGTATATGAAGAAAAATCCCTTGGCATTATTGTCGTTGACAATGGCAAATCCAAAATGAAACTCCGGCAGAGCGATATGAATCTTTTGATGGGCATCGCCTCGGAAACAGCCATCAGCATAATCAATGCGAAGTCTTTTGAAAAAATCCGGGAAAGCGAAATGCGATACCGCCTCCTGTCGGATAACATTTCCGATATAATCTGGGTGCTGGATCTGCAAACTTCCCGGTTCACGTATGTGAGCCCTTCAGTTGAAAATATATTGGGATATACACCGGACGAATTCATTGGGCAAAAACCGTATAGGCTTTTTCCTCCCCGTTCGTTGAAGCAGGCTTCGGCCATGCTGAAAGAAGAGCTTGAAAAGGAAGCATCCGGAAGGTGGGGGCCCCACCACGCCAGGAACATAGAACTGAAAAAATACCGCAGGGACGGATCAGAGATTTGGATCGAAATAACCGCCAAATTCATGCGGGATGAGGACAACCGCCCGGTCAGCATCCTGGGGGTTTCACGGGATATCACCGAAAGAAAGGAAGCGGAGGCTGAAAAAAAACAGATGGAAGCCAAGTTTCTCCAGGCCCAGAAAATGGAAGCCGTCGGAACCTTGGCCGGCGGGATTGCCCATGATTTTAACAATATCCTTTCCGGGGTGATTGGTTACGCGGAGTTGGGACTTAATGACGCACAGGATCATCCCGGTATCCAAAAAAAGCTCAATGAAATTCTAAAGGCCGGGTACCGTGCCAGGGATCTCGTCAGGCAAATCCTTGCATTCAGCCGCCAGCAGGAGCATGAAAAAAAAGGGGTGATCGTCCGGCCGATTGTCAGCGAGGCCGTCAGGCTGCTCAGGGCATCCATACCTGCCACGATCGAAATCCGTCAGGAACTGAAAAGCGTCTCGATGGTTCTTGCGGATCCGACCCAGATCCACCAGGTATTGATGAACCTTTGTACGAATGCCGTTCATTCCATGGGGGAAGCCGGGGGCGTACTGGGGATCCGGCTTGACGATGTATTTCTGAACGAAGATTTTGCAAGGCAAAACCCGGCTATAAAACCCGGCCGCTTTCTTTGTCTGGAGATCAGCGACACGGGCCAGGGCATACCCGAAGACGTGCTTCCGAGGCTGTATGATCCGTTTTTTACCACCAAGGGCCCCGATGTGGGCACCGGCCTTGGCCTTTCGGTTGTCCACGGGATTGTAACCAGCCATCAGGGTGCCATCGCCGTAAAAACCAGGCCGGGAAAAGGCACCACGTTTTCCGTTTTTCTTCCGATCGCCGAAGAAGAAAGCCCGGAGGAAGAGGATGCCGACCCGGGGCAGCTCACGGGGAAGGCACGCATTTTATTTGTTGATGATGAAAAGACGATAGCGGAGTTGGGCGGCCAGATACTGGAACAACTGGGCTATCATGCAACGGTTCATACCAGCAGCGTGGAAGCCCTTGCTGCATTCCGGGCCGATCCGGATGGCTTCGATCTCGTGATAACGGATATGACCATGCCCAAAATGACAGGAGCCATCCTGGCAAGGGCGCTGCTCCATATCCGATCCGATGTTCCCATTATACTCTGTACGGGATATAGCTCGCTCATGAATGAGGACCGGGCCCTGGAGGCAGGATTCCGGGATTTTATCATGAAGCCCATTTCCGTGAAAGACATCGCCTCGGCCATCCATCGGGTTTTGGGTGAGAGGGCCGCCTGAATGGATTATAAAAGCGGATTCGGCAATAGGGCATTGAAATCGATTTCGATAAAACTTGACGACTTCGTAAAAAGTCCAATATCTGCGTTACGCGCAATTTCTCAGAATTTCATGTACGCCAAGTACGCTGCATTCTTCGAAATCACGCAAGCCTTGATCTTGAATTTTTTACAAAGTCGTCAGATCGCGACTTTTTAGGAGTGCATCAAACTTGAACCCCGATTATCA
This sequence comes from Desulfobacteraceae bacterium, assembly GCA_007131845.1. Taxonomy (GTDB): domain Bacteria; phylum Desulfobacterota; class Desulfobacteria; order Desulfobacterales; family Desulfosalsimonadaceae; genus B1SED10-16. The sequence goes on from SLPT01000048.1 coordinate 6,199, forward strand.
GTGGGGGAAACAACTTATGAATGATCGGCAGGATTCGAAAAAACATGCTGAAAAACGGAAACACCCCAGAATCGAGACCTATAACGAGGTTGACTACATCCTTCTGGATGAAAACAAAAGGAAAGTCAGGGAGGGAAAGGGGCGAACCGTCAATCTGAGCCAGAGCGGGGCGCTTCTGGAAACCGGCAGTCCGCTGGACGGAATGTTCATTGTTTTGATCACCTTCGATCTGGAGGGTAACAAGGTGCGTGTGAAAGGCAGGGTGGCCCATTCCCGGGAGTCGGAAAACCCCGGCTTCTATCTGAGCGGGGTCCGGTTTGCCGGATCGAAACAGGAGAATATCCAGGCCATTGTCACATTCGTGAAAGCGTACTACCGGCGAAAATATGAGGGCCGGAACGGTTTTTTATAAAAAAATCCTTTTCAAGAGGCCGGCTGAAGTGCCTGCATGCGTTAAGTCGGGTTTTCAGGGTGGATCACCCGGAGAGAATCCCTGTGCGGTCACCATCCCGCAGTGAATCAAATCCGCCAGAACAGACGCTGCGCGGGGACGGCTCATGTTCGCACCGGCAATAATTTCCGCCGCACTTTTCCCGCTTCGCACAAGATCCAGGATGCCGGAGAGGGTTTCGGCCGAAATCCGTTCACTGACATCATCGGGCATATCGGAGGTTGACAGGACAAGAGGGCTTTCCATTTCACTGAGCCGGGAGCCAAGCGAGCCGGCCTCGTCTGCCAGGCGGGAAGCCTCCATCAGAAGGGTCATGTTCTCCTGTCCGATTTTGTCGCCCACGACAGCTTCACGGATATAGAACTTGAAAAACCCGTCCTTCTGGGCCGCCAGGTCGTAGAAAGCCTCCTCGCCGTCCAGGTGTCCGGATACCGCGTTGACAATTTGACCCTCCTGGATGTAGACCGCCCCGGTTACGTCGCTCGACGGGGACAGCAGAAAAAGCTCTCCGCTTTTTTCGTTGAATTCGATCATCTGGATCACATCGATCAAGCTGATCTGAGAGAGATTGCCCACGATGTCCACATCGTTTTTCAGTCCCTTCATCCGTTCGGTCTTTTTCATGACCTTGTCGACGGCTTCCAGAATATCCACGGCCACGAAAGGCTTTACCAGGTACTCGTCCGCCCCCATTCGCAGCCCCTTGAGCTGGTCCACGGGATCGGATTTGACCGAAAGAAAGATAAAGGGAA
>SLPT01000055.1 GCA_007131845.1 Desulfobacteraceae bacterium
ATGAAAAACAGCTTGAGGGAAAACCGGTTGGTGACCTTGGGATCGTTGATGTACTGGCCGAAGGTCGAGGACAGCATCTGGTAGATGACGATGTCCTGGATCGTTATATCTTCGATCATTGACCGAATGAGATGCTGCGGCTCGCCGCACCCGGTCCCGATAAAGACCCTGCTCCCGTTTTTGATTTTTTTGACTGCATCTTCGGCGGTTAGAAGCTTCTCGGGGCAGTAAGCGTTCAGGTCCATCCATGGTCTCCTTTTTGAAGCGCCAGAAAACGGGGCCGGAAATTCGGTTTCCGTGTCGCCTGGTAAGATATTTCCTGCGGTTAAAATTTTCGCCGTCCTTGACCTTGGCGAAAAATCCTGGTTTTCGTTCAGGCACTATTTACGAGTGCATCTGTTTTGATTGATTCCAGATTTCAATATACCGGTGAAGGAGCCAAAACGCAAGCCTTGACGGTTTGGAGGCGTTTTCAAAATCGCCTGCAACTTTCTATATTGGCTTGACATGGATCCGGATCAATGCAATTGTTTAGATAAAGCATAAGGGATAAAATGTCTACCAAAGTCGTTTTCTCTTTTTACTGTCTTTCCTGTAAACACCGTTTTTCCTGTAATTGTACCGTTTTGAAGCAGGTTTCCGGTTTGTTTCCTGTTGTGGTGCAGGAATTTTTATTTGATTAATCTTAACCTTAACGATAACATCATGTTTGGTTGTGCATCCGGTTTTGACCCGGCGGACCGGTCCGGGCAGCGTTTCACTGCCAACCGTAAAACCTATTGCAAAGTATAAGGAGATCAAATGGGTGCCGATTCTGAAGTTTATCGATCCGAAAATCCGATCCGGGTGGTCACGGCGACTTCCCTGTTCGACGGCCATGACGCCGCCATCAACATTATCCGCCGCATTCTTCAGGACAGCGGCGCGGAGGTTATACACCTGGGGCACAACCGTTCGGTAACGGAAATTGTCCAGGCCGCTATCGAGGAGGATGTTCAGGGTATCGCGGTGTCGAGCTACCAGGGCGGCCACATGGAGTACTTCAAGTACATGCGGGACATTCTGGTCGAAAAGGACGCGGCCCATATTAAAATTTTCGGCGGCGGCGGCGGGGTGATCGTGCCCGAGGAAATCCGTGAGCTCGAGGCATACGGGATCACCAAGATCTATTCACCCCATGATGGCTCGAAAATGGGGCTTCAGGGGATGATCAACCACATGATGGAGAACATGGACTTTTCGCCGGCCGACGTGGGCCGGGTGGATGCTGCCGGGGTCTCCCGGGACAACCCCATGGCCGTGGCCCGAATGATTTCCGCCGCTGAAGCCGCGCTGGCATCGGACAACGGCCGGATCGGGGAGATCCGGCAGGCCGTGAAAGAACGGATACCGGAGCGGAGAATTCCGGCCATCGGGCTGACCGGTACAGGGGGCGCCGGCAAGTCGTCGCTTACCGACGAAATCATCCTGAGGCTGCTCCACGACCAGCCGGATATCCATATCGGGGTGCTGTGCTGCGATCCGTCCCGCCGGAAAACAGGGGGCGCTCTTCTGGGCGACCGGATCCGAATGAACGCCATCGACACGTCACGGGTCTACCTGCGGAGCATGGCGGTTCGCCGCACGAGCTTCGAGCTGCCCACCGTGCTGCCCGATGCCGTGGATATCCTGAAAGCCGCCGATATGGATTTGATCATCATTGAAACCGCCGGCATCGGACAGGGATCGTCCAACGTGTTCGATCTCACCGATCTGTCCATTTACGTGATGACCGCGGATTACGGCGCGGCAACCCAGCTCGAAAAGATCGATATGCTCGATTACGCGGATATCATCGTAATCAACAAGTTCGACAAGCAGGGCAGCGAGGATGCTATCCGGGACATTCGCAAGCAGGTCCAGCGCAACAAAAAAGCCTTTGATAAAAAACCGACGGAAATGCCGGTATACGGTACCATCGCCGCAAAGTTCAACGACGACGGCGTGACCGCCATGTACCGGTTCCTGCTGGAAACGCTTCACGAAAAAACCGGCATCCGGCTGGAATCGAGCCTGCCGGATCCCGGTGTCGTGGAATCGTCTTCCAAGTCGATCATTGTTCCGCCCGAGCGTAACCGTTACCTCTCGGAAATATCGGACACCCTGCGTCATTACCATGAAGAGACGAAAAAGCAGGCGGAGCTGGTCCGCAAGGCCAACCATCTGGAGCAGGCGGCCGAGCAGTTGTCGGCCGGGTCCACCAAGGGAGATTCCGGACAGCTCATGGCTCGGCTGAAGGAAGAGATGGAAACGGCCAAGGCCGCCCTGGACCCCGAAACCCGGAAGCTCGTTGAAGAGTGGAAGGAACTGAGGGATTCGTATATGCAGGACGAGTTCGTCTACACCGTTCGGGACCGGGAGATCCGGGTGCCGCTTAAGACGGAGACGCTCTCCCACCTGCAGATACCGAAAGTCGCCCTTCCCGGGTATTCGGATCCCGGCGACCTCTATACCTGGATGCGCAAGGAAAACGTCCCCGGCCGCTTTCCCTTCACCGCCGGGGTTTTCCCCCTCAAACGGGCCGACGAGGATCCTACCCGGATGTTCGCGGGCGAAGGAGATCCCAAACGAACCAACCGCCGGTTTAAGCTGCTCTCCGGGTCGTACCCGGCCAAACGGCTTTCCACGGCCTTCGATTCGGTGACCCTCTACGGGTTCGACCCGGATCCGCGCCCCGATATTTACGGCAAGGTCGGGACATCCGGGGTCAGCGTATGCAACCTTGACGATGTAAAGGTGCTCTACGGCGGTTTTGACCTGTCCGCGCCCAACACATCGGTGTCCATGACCGTTAATGGCCCGGCGCCCATTATGCTGGCGATGTTTCTCAACACCGCCATCGATCAGCAGATAGATGCATTCGAGGAGAAAAACAGCCGGAAACCGAGTGAACAGGAGACAGCCGAAATCAGGACCCGGGTGCTTACCAATATCCGAGGTACTGTCCAGGCCGACATCCTGAAAGAGGATCAGGGGCAGAACACCTGCATTTTTTCCATCGATTTCGCCCTGAAGATGATGGGCGACATCCAGCAGTATTTCATCGACCACGGTGTGCAGAACTTCTACTCGGTGTCGATCTCCGGATACCATATTGCAGAGGCCGGGGCGAACCCCATTTCGCAGCTTGCCTTTACACTGGCCAATGGGTTCACCTACGTGGAATATTACCTGTCGCGCGGCATGCCCATCGATTCCTTCGCGCCGAACCTGTCCTACTTCTTTTCCTCGGGCATGGATCCGGAATACAGCGTGATCGGCCGGGTCGCCCGCCGTATCTGGTCGGTGGCATTGAAGGAGAAATACGGTGCGGACGTCCGTTCCCAGATGCTGAAATACCATATTCAGACCTCGGGCAGATCGCTTCACAGCCAGGAAATCCAGTTCAACGACATCCGGACCACGCTCCAGGCGCTGTATGCCGTCTATGACAACTGCAACAGCCTGCACACCAACGCCTACGACGAGGCCGTGACCACGCCTTCGGAGGAGTCCGTGCGCCGGTCGCTGGCCATTCAGCTGATTCTTAACAGGGAATACGGGCTGAACAAAAATGAAAATCCCAACCAGGGCAGCTTCATCATCGAGACACTGACGGATCTGGTGGAGGAAGCGGTGCTGGCCGAGTTCGACCGGATCACTTCCCGGGGCGGGGTCCAGGGGGCCATGGAGCGTGGCTACCAGCGCTCCAAGATCCAGGAGGAATCGATGCATTACGAGCATCTCAAGCACTCCGGGGATCTGCCCATCATCGGCGTCAACACGTTTATCAGCCCGGACTACGATCCGGGTGCGGCATTGAGCGATCTGGAGCTGGCCCGGGCAACCGAGGAGGAAAAAAGCTCCCAGCTCCAGCGGCTGGCAGACTTCCAGGAAAGAAACAAGGACAAGTCGCCCGAGGCGATCCGGTCGCTCAAGGATACGGTCCTTTCCGGCGGCAATATCTTCGGGGAGCTGATGAACACCGTCCGGTACTGCTCCATGGGCCAGATTACCGGCTCGCTCTACGAAGTGGGAGGCAAGTACCGCCGGAATATGTAAAACATATTAGGGCAATGCTTCAGGATTCAAAAATATTATGTAACGGGGAGGCAATCAATGAAAGAAGCTGTGATCGTCAGCGCGGTCCGGACGCCGTTGGGTGCGTTCAACGGATCGCTTGCAACCACGGGCGCCACCGATCTGGGCGCCATGGTGATAGAGGAATCCATCCGCCGGGCGAAAATCGAAAAGGATATTGTGGATGAGGCCATCATGGGGATGGTCCTTCCCTGCGGCTACGGCCAGAATCCGGCCCGCCAGGCGGCCGTGAAAGCCGGGCTCCCCTGGGAAACGGCCTGCATCACCGTCAACAAGGTGTGCGGATCGGGTCTCAAGTCGGTCATGCTGGCGGCCCAGGCCATCGCATGCGGGGATGCAGAAGTGGTGGTGGCCGGCGGTATGGAAACCATGTCTATGGCGCCCCACTACCTGGAAAAAGCCCGCTTCGGTTACCGCATGGGATCGGGAACACTGGAGGATCACATGATTCATGACGGCCTGTGGGATATTGTAAACGATTTCCACATGGGTATGTCCAACGAGCTGTCTTCGGAAAAATACGGCGTGAGCCGGGAAGATCAGGACCGTTATGCGGCAATGTCCTATGCCCGGGCCATCGAAGCAAGAGATTCGGGCCGGTTTGACGGGGAAACCATGGCGGTGGAAGTAAAGGGGAAAAAGGGAAAGACCACGCGTTTCGAAAAGGATGAGAACCCGGTGCCCACCGATTATGACACCCTGTCCACAATGCGCCCGGCATTCAAGAAGGACGGTGTGGGTACCGCCGGAAACGCCTCCATCATCAGCGACGGGGCGGCCGCGGTGGTGGTCATGTCCCGGGAGAAGGCACTTGAAATGGGCCTGGAAATTCTTTGCACGGTGGGTGCCCAGGCATCGGCCGGCATCGATATGAAATACGTCCTGATGGCACCCATGTATGCCATTCCCAAATGTCTCAAAAAAGAGGGGATCTCAATATCGGACGTGAACCTGTTCGAAATTAATGAAGCATTTTCCGGATCCACTGTGGGCGTGATGCGGGAGCTCGGCCTGGATGAGACAATCGTCAATGTGAATGGCGGCAGCGTGGCCCTGGGGCATCCCATCGGCGCATCGGGCTGCCGTGTACTGGTAACAATGATTTATGAAATGATGCGCCGTGATGTCTCTACCGGTCTGGCGTCGCTGTGTCTGGGCGGGGGCGAGGCCGTGGCCATGGTGGTCAGGCGGTAGCATGTGATTCTGGAGCGGCGCCGGGCGGGAGCTGCTCCAGAAAATCGAGAATCTTCCTTTGCGCGCTATTGCGGGAGGCCGTGCAGGAGAGAAAATGGTCGCCCGGCAAGGGGTAAAACGTCGTCCGGGGGCACGTTTCGAGAAGCTGCCGTTCATAGTGCTCACCGACAAGGGCGTCGTATATCTGCAAAACCCGGTCCTGCTTTGCATATAATCCGAGCACGGGCGTCCGGTGAAGGACCACGCCGCCGAGGGGATCGGAGAACAGCGCATCCCGGAGGATGCCGGCCACATCGGTCCGGCTTCTGGAGAGTGTCCCGAAGACGTGCCGGTCAAAAGCGATGCCGGGAAACAACTCGGCCACGTAGCGCCGGACGGCCCCGGTCATCGTCTCTGTACAAAGCCTTCCGGCAAAATGGCTCCGGTAATAGGATGCAAATGAGGCAAGCGTCGCCCGCGGCAGAATGCGGCTGACGGCGTTGACGAGCACGATTTTCTCCAGGGGTTCGCCCCGGCTGTGTGCGGCATGGATAAGCGGAATGGCGGAATAGCACGAGGCTATACCGTATACCGGTTTTTCCCCTGCCCGTTCAAGCAGAAAATCGAGCGCATGGGCCGTGTCGCGCAGGGTTGTGCGGAGCCTGAACCGGCCGGAAGATTGACCATGGCCGGCATAATTGAACGAAAACAGCTCGTACCCTTTTCTGAAAAACCCTCTCAGGTTTCCGATTTCATTGGAGAAGCCTGCGCCGATCAAAGGCGGTGCGAACAGGATTCCCCCTGATTTTCCTTCATCGGATAGCGTCTTGTCAGGCCCTGACTTATTGGATCCGGCGGGCGCCCGCTTTGCATGAATCCAGTGAATGCGATGTTTCCGGGTTTTCTGAACCCATCCCGTTTCTGTTATTAATCCCATAAATTGCGTGCTATACAGTTTCTGTGCAACATCTGTCGTCGTTTTACAGGCTGTGTTTTTCCTGAAGATGCCGAAGCTGCTCCATGTAGTGATCCCGGTGCCTGAGATCTCCCCGATGGCGGATATCGTCCATGGCGGCGTCGATATGCTCACGGATGTCGATGCCGTAACGGTTGATTCCCTTGTCGATGGCTTTGTCCAGGATCAAGATGCTATAGTAGGCGCTGAGTATCCGCGTGGATGAATCTCTGCGCATCAGGTAGCTTTTTCCCGAAATGCTTTCCAGGAAAAATCCGGCATAATCGTAGAGGGCTTCCATGTCCATGAGCCTCTCGCCGCTTTCCGCCGTGCACTGTTCTTCCCCGATGTAGTAGGCGTAAAAATCCGCCATGGCGGATTCGAGAATATCGCGCTCGGCTTGCAGGACATGGCGTACCATGTCGATGCGTTCCTTTTTCAAAACCCGGAAAAAATGAGCCCGGTTTCGCAAGAGGGTGATCAGATCGCGGGTTTCGCCAACCACAAGGGGCGGTTTTTCTTCGAGTTCCGCCATCATGGAAAAGAAAATACGGCGGGCGGAGGGTTCCTCCAGTTCCATTTTGCCGTCGATGTAGTCGAAAAAGGAATCGATCCGCTTTTCAAGAAACGCGCATCGGTCGATTTCCTCAATGTCTTCCGGCGTTTCGCCGAAGACTTCCGCATCGCGCCGGTCCGGGGCGGCGTCTTCTTCTCGCTTTTCCTCCAGTTGCTCCTCCAGGCGGCGGATTTCGAAGGCCAGTTCGGTCTGTCTTTCCTCAAGCCGGTTTCGCTGCAACTCCAGGGCGTTCTGGATTTCCCGCTCATGCCATTCGGACAGATACCGCAATCCGAAAAAGATAGCTCCGGCGACGATGATTGCGGAAAAAAGGATAACAAGGATTTTTCCATGATTGCTGGTCATCCGGATCGACTCCTTTTAAATAAAGGATAAAGTAATCTTGACGGCTTTGTAAAAAGTCCAATATCTGCGTTACGCGCGATTTCTCAGAATTTCACGTACGCCAAGTACGCTGCATTCTTCGAAATCGCGCAAGCCTTGATCTTGAACTTTTTACAAAGCCGTCGGATCG
>SLPT01000052.1 GCA_007131845.1 Desulfobacteraceae bacterium
ACTCGAATACGGCCAATCGTGCAGGCAATTCACCCACCCATGTTTAACCGGATTGAAGTGGATGTAATCCGCATGCCGGTTAAAATCCCCCTGGTCGGTTATCCAATGCGCCCAGAAACGCCTCTGCCAGACACCGCGTTCTCGTCGCTTGGAACGGCTTTGCGAAAGGTCTTCCGTCTCTCCGATGGCTCGGGAAAAATGACCTTTAAGCAAATTCCAGCGGGTTGAAAAATCCGGATCCTCTGGCGGTAAGGACCAGATACAATGCAGGTGATCCGGCAAAATGACAGCCGCCTGGATGGTAAATGGCCTACGGGCTTTGACGTAGCGAAATGCTTTTCGCAGATGGTTCATTTTTTCAACCAATAGATGATTGTTCCGGCGCTTGGAAAGGTTCACCGTAAAAAACCACGTGCCTCCCGGAATGTAAAAGCGACGGTAATTGGTCATTGGGTTGGTGGTTGTTGTTGTTGTGGTTGTTGGTTGGTTGGCGTGGTGGCGATTAATGATGCGTTTGTTTCATGACGTTGAACGATGCGCTTCCTGCGTCAGCACATCCTATGAACTATGAGCTTCCTGGGAAACGTTTAAATGATGCGCTTCCTTACGTCAGCACATCCTATGAAATGGTATAAAATGCATGCTATTGGATGCGCGGATATAGGATGTGCTGACGAAGGAAGCGCATCATAAACGCTACAGGTCGGTGATGGCGACTTCCATGTCGGGATCGTCGAAAACCGACTGGTGGAGCATCCGGATGACGGGATCCAGGAACTCCACGTAGTTGGACGTCAATATGCTGTCCAGTTCGGTACGGTCGGAAGGATCGATGATCCGCCCTGCTTCTTCCCGTATCGCAGCTTTCAGCTCATCTGCATCCGTTGCCGAGCGGAAGATGCGCGTCAGGGACACGCGAAGGATCGATGTGCGGGAAAGCCCCAGGTCGTCCAGCGCCTGCCGGAACATTTTCGAATCCACGGACTCGAAGATATCAACGACCTTCCGGAGGTCGCTTTTTTCTTCCACGTTGATGTCATTGGTGTCGGCAGCCCCCCGGCGCGCAACCATGATATCCGTTCGCTGCTCCGGAGGCTGCCGGACGAAATCCATATCGAACATGAACAACCTGGCATAATAGTAGTAATCCCCGGATATGCACCTCGAAAACTTGAATTCCTCTACCTCCGACGTGTCACTGAGCCCGTCCTCTAGAATTTCGGTCACATGATGAATAATCCGACTGCGCTTCTGCTTGTCCCCGATGTGCAGCTTCAGGCGTGCCCGCAGCTTGTTCGCATCGAATTTAAGCGTGTAGATATCCACATCGATCCCGTCTTCCAGCTTCAGCCGGATTCCCTGCCGAACCCCCTTGAGGGTGAACCCGCGGGCATGAAGGGCATTCATGATGGTTTTGATTTTCGGGTCGAACGTGTTCTGCATATTCAATTGTTTTCCAAGCCAGGCAACCAGAGGTAGTAAAATCCGGTTGCGGTTCGGGCAAACTGCCGGAGAAGATCGGTTTCCGGTGAAACGGGTAGTTCGGATCCCGCACGCATGGTCACGGGATTGTAAATATTGTCATTGGCAAAACGGGTACGGCGATAGACGACCACCTTACTGTTTTCGTGCAGCCCGGCAAGCGTTTTGGCTTCCCGGAGCGCGTCCGGCAGATAGCCGATGCTGTCGACCATGCCGGCAGCCAGGGCTTCATCGGCAAGATAAATCCGTGCGCTGCGAATCTCCGCCTCGGCATCTCCTGAAATATTCCGGTGCTTCCGGACCTTTTCCATGAAACGCTCGCCCAGACTGTCCACCATCGAAGCGAAAAGAAGATCCTCGTCTTCCGTGCTGGGGCGGAAGAAAGATCCCATGTCCTTGTAGTCGCCGGAAGTGTCCGCATGGACATCCACCCCGAGTTTATCCATCAGTCCGTGAACGGTGGGCCGAAGGTATATAACGCCGACGGATCCGGTCACCGTGGTGGGATGGGCAAGGATATGGTCGGCCGGAAGCGCGATGTAATACCCGCCCGAGGCCGCGTAGTTCATCAGCGCAACAACCACCTTGATGCCGGTTTCCTCGCGGAACCGGTCGATTTCGCTGTAGAGGATATCGCTTGCGGTAACGGATCCGCCCGTGGAATTGACTTTGATCAAAACCGCCCCGACCTCGTCATCCGAACGGGCAAGATCGAGTTGGGATACGACTTCCTGGACCATGGAAGGTTTGCTCCGGAGCATCTGGTCATCGCCTTCGGTGCTGATCATGCCCTCCACGGGGATCACCAAGACTTTTCCCTTTTCAGTGCCCGACAGGCGGAACTCTTCGAGGGGATCGGAAGCGTCCTTGAACAGGTTGACCTGCGGCGCGATAATGCATCCGCCAACCATCGATACAACCGTGAAAAGAAATAAGCAAAGCCATATCCGTTTCAATATCCACCTCCTTGTGTATGGACTCACCTGCCGCCTGCATACCGGGAGGCGGGCGTTCCAAATAGCGCGCCAAAAGACGCGCCAAAGAGAGCTTTGGGGTGCATTCCGGGAGGCATTGTTCAGAAAAAAAACTCCCCCTTCATTTCGTCATCTACTTATTTATAATGAATTTGGTATTATTTTCAAGTATATTGTCGCCCGGCAGCAGGGTTTTTCCAGTGGCAAAAGCAAGAGGCGCGGGTATGCCGCATTCTTCGGGATTGTGCAAGCCTTGATTTGGAGCTTCTTCCAAGCGACATTAAACCTTTTTAGCCCACAGATCACGCAGATTTGCACGGATCAAGCCGATTTCTCATACCGGCTTCGAAAAGAGTCCCGATCCGACGGCTTTATAAAAAAACTCGATAAACGCTATAGCTATAGGATGTGCTGACGAAGGAAGCGCATCATAAACGTCATTTTTCCGTTGAATTTGCTGCGGCGGCGTTTAAACGATGCGCTTCCTTCGTCAGCACATCCTATACAATCAAGAACCGGAACCGACATGAAAGACAGGAAAAGGGTTCTGCTGCTGGAGCCGTTCTACGGGGGATCGCACAAGATCTTTGCCGACGGGCTGGCGGCTGCCACACACCATGAAATGAATGTACTTACCCTGCCCGCCCGGTATTGGAAGTGGCGGATGCGAGGGGCGGCGCTGCATTTTGCCCGGGCGTGCGGAGAGGCAGGTCGATCGGATGCGGGTACGGGTGCGGTTCACTCCCCGGGTCAGGAGCCGAATCCTGACTGGAATCAGGATCCGGACCTGATTTTGGCTGGGTCGCTGATGAACGCAGCCGACTTCCGGTCGATTTTCCGGGCCCTGTACGGCAGGCCGTGTCCGCCCGTTTTGTTGTATATGCATGAAAACCAGTTCACCTATCCCCTGGCACCGGGGGAAAAAATGGACTATCAGTTCGCCTTCACGGACATCACCTCCGCGCTTGCGGCCGACCGGGTGCTGTTCAACTCCGGGGTTCACATGGAGATGTTTTTATCCAGCGTCGAGCGTTTTGCCCGGAAAATGCCCGATGCCAAGCCCCATTGGGCCGCGGACGTTATCCGGAAAAAAGCGTTCGTATGCCATCCGGGCGTTTTTTCGAGGGAGTTTTCGGATTTTCCGGCGGACACCATTCTGAATCGTCTTGGATTGGACGGCGGAGAAAAATCCCATCAAACCAATCCGACCACACCGGAAGCGCCATCCGAACGGATTAAAAACAATAGAAAAAGGCTTGTAATATGGAATCACAGGTGGGAGCACGACAAGCACCCGGAGGCCTTTTTCGAAGCACTGGAGGCGGTAGCCGGACGCGGGATGGATTTTTGTGTTGCGGTTTTGGGCGAACAATTTGAAAAATCGCCGGATATTTTTGAAAATGCCAGGAAATCGCTTGGCAGCCGTGTGGCGGCATTCGGGTATGAACCGGATCGGGAGACGTATTTCCGGTGGCTGCGCCAGGGAGAAGTGGTCATCAGTACGGCACTGCAGGAAAATTTCGGCATCTCCGTGACGGAAGCGGCCGCATGCGGGTGCATTCCGCTGGTTCCGGAACGGCTGTCCTATCCCGAGATCATACCGAAAGCATTTCATGAAGTTTGCCTCTACCGCTCCCATGAACAACTGGTGGAAAGGCTGGTCGACATCCTGTCCGCACCACGCTCCTTTGATACTATCCGGCACAGCCTGGCAGCTGAAATGGTGAAGCGGTATTCGTGGGAGAAGCGAATCGTAGAGTTTGACCGGCATATTGGGGAGACAGCGTCGGGGGGATAGGGTCCGGTATTTCGGTATCGGGATTGGGAGGAAAAGGCGGGGAAGAGTACGGGGATGAATTGGGGTTGGTTTGAGTTTGGTCGGGGGTGGGGAAAGCCGGATTTGGGAGCTTCGATAGCGATCCCGATCCCGATTTCGATTTCGATTTCGATTTCGATTTCGATAAAAAATGGGGGAAGGGGGAGGATGAGCAACCCCCCTTGCCTCATTTTTTATCTTTGAAACAGGGATATTATGCCGTGGCGGCCGAGGAGGCGAATGCTTCATCCTGGCGGGCACGCATAAGGATCAGTTGGCGTTTGATGATCCAGGCGAGGCCGACACCCACCAGCAAGATTATACCCGCAGCCATGAAAGCCATGGCAGACTGCCCGCCGGTAGCGGATTCGATCATCTGGTAAACCCTTGAAAAAACAAATCCCCCCACACCCCAGGAAGAAAAGACCAGGCCGTAGTTGATTCCGAAATTTTTAAGGCCCCAAAGGTCCTTGGTGATGGCCGGAAAGATGGAAAGGTTCGTTCCATAGTTAAACCCGATGAGGGTGGCCAGTATGATGATCAGAAAGGCGCTTGTACCCGGCGAGTCAACCACGGCCATGGCAACGAACATCAACAGTGCCTGGGCCCCCAGCATGATCATGAGCGTGTTTTCCCTTCCGATCCGGTCAGAGACGAAACCCGCGGCAATCCGTCCCACGGCGTTGCCGACAGCCAGAATTACCACCGCCAGAAAGGCCATTTCCGCAAGGCTTCGCTGGGCCATGGAATTGATGGAGCTGATCACCATCAGGCCCGCTCCCGCACCGATGAAATAGGCAAACCAGATCAGGTAAAAATTGCCGCTTTTGAGCATTTCAGATGCCGACGCCTCGACCACGGGACGGATTTTTGTGGTACTTGTTGCCGGCTGCTCCGGCGGCTTGTACCCGGCCGGCGGATTGATCAGCAGCATGGCCAGACCGACCACCACAAAAAGGAATGCCACGCCGAAAATCTGCATGGTCTGGATCAGGCCGTAGGCCTCTATGAGATAGTTGGAAAGCGGAGAAATGTAGGCCGGAGCCAGGCCAAAACCCGATACAACCAAGCCGGCCACCAGCCCGGTCTTGGCGGATGGAAACCATTTGATGGCCGCGGGCGTGGCCGAGGAATACCCGCAGCCGATGCCGGCCCCCACCAGGACGCCGAAACCCAGGATCCAAACCCAGTACTCGGTCGACTGGGAAATAAGAAGGAATCCCAAAGCAACCAGGACGCCGCCGATGGCGGCGGTGAGACGGGGTCCCAGCTTGTCCTGAAATCTGCCCGCCGGAATCATGGAAAAGGCAAAGACCAGACAGCACACCGCGTACGGGTCGTTGATGGCGGCCAGGTTCCAGTCGAACCCGCCGATTTCGAAGCCCTCGCCGGCAACGATCGAGCGCTGGATCTCCGAGCGAAAGATACTCCATGTGTAAAGGATTCCCAGGGCAAGATTCACGCCGGTTCCGGCGAATGTGACGACCCAGCCTTTTTTCATCGAAACATCGGTCGACATAGCTTTCCTCCTTATCACTTTCCTCCTGGTTGGCACGGAGGCGTTGGCACGAAAGACTGTGGAAAGACGGCTCTCATCGTGGCAGAAAGCCGTCTTTCCGCCCGGGTTCTATATACACTATTTGTATGCGAGATCGACGCTGTTTTCGATCAGCCGCTCAATCACGGATTCATCGGCAATGGTGGACGTGTCACCCAACTCGTCCGTTTTGCCGGCCGCGATCTTCTTGAGGATCCGGCGCATGATCTTGCCGCTACGGGTCTTGGGCAGCCCGTCGGTGAACTGGATCACGTCCGGGGTGGCGATGGGCCCGATTTCCGTGCGCATCTGCTGGATAAGTTCCTTGCGGAGTTCCTCGGACGACTCGACGCCGCTTTGGAGAATGACAAAGGCGTAGATCCCCTGCCCCTTGATTTCGTGGGGGAAATCGACCACTGCGGCCTCGGCTACAGCCTTGTGCAGCACCAGCGCGGACTCCAGCTCCGCCGTTCCCAGGCGGTGACCGGAGACGTTGAGCACATCGTCGATCCGGCCGATGATCCAGTAGTAGCCTTCCTCGTCGCACCGGGCGGCATCGCCGGTAAAATACATGCCCGGCGCCTGGCTGAAGTAGGTTTCGCGGAACCGCTCATGGTCGCCGTACACGGTGCGCGCAATGGCGGGCCACGGTTTTTTCATGCACAGCAGCCCCTCCTCGCTGGGGAAGCGCACCGGCTGGCCGGTATCGTCGATGATCACGGGCTCGACGCCGAAAAACGGGAACTGACAGGAGCCCGGCTTGTTGGCCCCCACCCCGGGAAGCGGGGTAAGCATATGGCCCCCGGTTTCCGTCTGCCACCAGGTGTCGATGACCGGGCAGCGGCCGCCGCCCACATTGCGGTAGTACCACCGCCAGGCTTCCGGATTGATGGGCTCGCCCACGGTGCCGATGAGCTTCAGGGAGGACAGGTCATGTTTTTTGACGTATTCGTCGCCCTCCCGGGCCAGGGCCCGGATGGCTGTCGGGGCCGTGTAGAACTTGTTGACACGGTATTTTTCCACGATGGCCCAGAACCGGCTAAAATCCGGGTAGCTGGGCACGCCTTCGAACATTATATTGGTGACCCCGTTGGCCAGAGGACCGTAGACGATGTAGCTGTGCCCTGTAATCCAGCCGATATCGGCCGTGCACCAGAAGATTTCGTCGTCTTTGAGGTCGAAAACCAGTTTCGTGGTCATGGCGGTGAACAGCAGGTATCCGGCCTGGGTATGCACCACACCCTTGGGCTTGCCGGTGCTGCCGCTGGTATAGAGGATAAACAGAGGGTCTTCCGCATCCATCGACTCCGGCTCGACGTAGGCATCGGCCGGCACCTTGTCCATTTCCTCGTGCCACCAGAACTCTTTTTCCGGATTCAGTTCGATGCCGGAGTTGGTCCGGTTGAAAACGATCACCTTTTCCACCTCCGGGGTCTTGGCAAGGGCCTTATCGACGTTGGCCTTGATGGGGATCTGCTTGCCGGCCCGGTACCCACCGTC
>SLPT01000181.1 GCA_007131845.1 Desulfobacteraceae bacterium
TATAAACCGCTTCGGTCTGGTCGAAGCCCGTATCCCCGAACCGGTAACCATGGTTAAAACCCGGATACCCCTGAATGAAATCCTGCTTGTAGGTATATCCGGAAAGCCGCCACGATTCGATCGTGCTGTCGTATTGGATCGACGTGGAAATCCGGTACTCATCGATTTCCCGGTCATAACGGTTATCCGTCACCGTTCTGTCGGTCTCTCTCAGGGAGCGGGAAAAATCGCCACCGAGCGTGGCCGTCAGGTTGTTGCCCAACCCGGTGCTCCAGCGGGCCATGGCCGAATCCCGGGTTGTTTGCTGCGGCAGTCGCCCGGTTCCTTCGTCGGCTTCCTGTGCAAGCTGGATGAGCAGCCCGGATGCCTGTCCCACCGGGGATCCGAAAGATGCATACGCCTGCTGCCTGCGGCGGGTGGATTCCTCCACGGAGGAGCCTTTTTGGGGCATTACGTCGTATATTCCGTAATCGGCCCCAACCGTGCCCGAGCGCCTTTCCGGCACGGAACGGGTGATGATGTTGATGACGCCCGCCATGGCATCGGCGCCGTACAATGCGGAGCTGGCACCCTTGACGATTTCGACCCGTTCGATCATGGAAAGCGGGATCCGGTTCAGGCTGACGCCGTAATCTCCGTGTGCGCCCAGTCCGCCGTGAATCCGTTGACCGTCCACCAGGATCAGTCCATAGCCGTCATTGAGCGGAAGGCCCCTCAAAGTCAGCCGGAGATTGTCCGCGCCGATCGTGTCGTCAAGATTGGTGACCGACATGCCGGGGATGGAGCGCAAAAGCTGCGGCAGATTGTTTGCGGAAGAACGCTCGATCTCATCTCTTGAAATAAGCACCGTATCGACCGGCACATCGGAGAGTGTATGGGACGAGCGGGTTCCCGTTACCACAACATCGTCATAAACGGTCCGTTGCTCCGCTGCTGAGCCTTGCTGTCCCCGGTTGTTTTGTCTCCCGTTATCGGCCAAAGCGGGTACCGGTGCGGTTAATAAAACACATAAAACCGCAAGCAGGAAAAAGTCGCGACAAAAAACAAAGCGGGGATTGATGGCCATACGACTCATGTTTACTCCTTTTCTGCTGCACCGGGCAGGGAACCGGCGGGTTTTGAAAAAAAAAGCCACGAAAGACGGCTTATAGCAAGCGTTCGCCTTCGTGGCTGATTTGCGTGGTCAATCAATTGTTTTCGGCAATTGCTTTGGCTGCGGAAAAACGGATCCGTCTGTGCCTGTGAACTTCGGGCATGCGGTTTATAGCGGCTTCTGCCGCCGGTTTTTACCTCATGCGCCGCATGTAATGGATCAACTACCAATCCACGGCTTGCAGGTCAAGCTCTTTTTTTTCCACCCATCGTCCCCGGCCATCCTGCAGCAGATGGCCATCATCGGATAATCGATACATAAAAATCCGATATTGTCTGGCGATTTCTTCGCTTGGCTGGTTTGTGCTCCGGGCAAGCGCCTTAAAAAAAATCTCCCGGTTCCGGTTTTCCGATCGTGTCAGCTCAAGCACGGATTCCGGGACATCCTCCCGGACCGGGCCGACGCGCCCGGACAGCGTTTCGCCAAGCAATGCATTGCTTTTGGCATCGATCAGATCGTCTTTTCGCTCCTTCATCTGCCGAAGGGCCGCCATAAATTGTTCGTCTCCGGCCAGGTTTTGCGGCCCGTCTCCATCGGTGTCCGAAGGCTTGGGTGCAGGTCCTGACGCCTGGCTATCTTCGTCATCCTCCGGAATGGTGTCCTGGCTGAGCATCAATGCCTTGAACAGTTGCTGCATTTCCGGATGGATATCGGCTGTCAGGCATATCTGCGGTGTTTCGGTATCCCGGTCGGATGTTGTTTCACTCCGGTGCGATGCACAGGAAGTAATGAGTGTTAAAAATACAAGTAGCATGCAAATCGGCATAACAGGTTTCATAAAGGGATTCCGCCTGGCAATATTGTGATCCGTGCATATTGTGACCTTTTACGAGCGCATCATATTGTGATGCATTCGTAAACACTCTCGATCCGACGGCTTTGTAAAAGCGCCATGGGATGTGCTTCCTTCATCAGCACACCCTATATTCCTGAGACGTTGCGAGCAGGCGCCGATATTGGTTTTTACGATGCCGTCATATTGTGCTTGTCAAGAGCCGGTCCATGAATTACAACATGACAAATCGGCGCTTCCGGGGTGGCTTTTCTGCCCATCCATATGCCTGACTGGCTTATAGGATAGACTGCTCCGCCCGATCCGGTTTTAGTTGAAATTGGGTTCTTTACAAAGCCATCAATATTGATGAACTCGTAATAAGTCGTGATCCGACGGCTTTGTAAAAAGTTCAAGATCAAGGCTTGCGCAATTTCGAAGAATGCAGAGTACTTGGCGTACGTGAAATTCTGAGAAATTGCGCGCAGGCGCAGATATTGGACTTTTTACGAAGTCGTCAATAGTATTGAAAGGTGATGTTTTGGCACAAAGACGCATAACACCCAGCTATGTATTTTTCTATGTCCTTTTTTCCCAGGATACCTGGCGCATCCTGATCGGGATTATGGCTTCGCTCCTTGTGACGCCGCATATTTTCACGCCGGACATGGAACTGGCGGCCCGCCTGGTATTGTATGCCATGCTCGCCGCGATCGGATACACCGGAGCCGGTATTCCGGCACGATTGATCTCCGGGGGATTCAAGAAACTGATTCTCGGCGATAAAATACCATAGTGAATGGAAATGCGGAAGGCAGCCGTTTTTCTTCCTCCCGATTGTTGCGCAAAGCGTGTAAATCCGCAACCGTAAAATGCACCGCAAAATGCAGCCATGCCAATTGATAAGGACGGGATCATGACCGTTCACAACAGGGAAATCGCTTCCGCGTTTGCGAGGATTGCCGACCTTCTGGAAATTCGGGGAGACAATCCGTTCAGGGTGCGTGCATACCGGGAAGCTGCCCGGGTACTCGAAGATATGACCGAACCCGTGGAGCGGATGGTCAAAGACGGCACCGATTTGACCGGGATCAAGGGGATCGGAAAAGATCTTGCCGAAAAGATCAATGCGTTTGTCGAAACGGGGCGGCTGGATTATCTTGAAAAGCTGGAAGCGGAAATCCCTGCATCCCTGCTTGAGCTGATGAAGATCCCGGATCTCGGGCCCAAACGGGTAGCGGTTATCTACAAGGAGTTGGGGGTCGAGACGGTCGAGGAGCTCCGGGCGGCCATTGAAGCAGGCAGGATATCTTCTCTCAAGGGATTTGGCGAGAAATCCGAGCAGAAAATTTTTCAGGCCCTGTCTGACACTCCGAACAAAAAGATTCACAGAATGCTTCTTGCGGACGTGGAGGCTTCCGCGTCCGCATACCAAAAATATATGAAAGAGCAGCCCGGCGTAAAGCACGTCGGCCTGGCCGGCAGCTACCGGCGGGGAAAGGAGACGGTAGGCGATCTTGATATCCTCGTGGCCTGCCGGGATGGCTTCGAAGAGACGGTGATGGCGTCTTTTGTCCGTTTCGAGGAGGTGGAGCGCGTGCTGTCCAGGGGACCGACAAAAAGCGCCGTTTTTCTTCGAAGCGCCCTCCGGGTGGACCTCCGGATCGTCGAAAAATCGTCCTATGGAGCGGCCATGCATTATTTTACCGGATCCAAGGCGCATAACATCGCCATCCGGAAACTTGCTGTACGAAAAAAATACAAGATCAATGAGTACGGGGTCTTCGAAGGAAGAAAAAAAATAGCGGGAGAAACCGAGGCCGGGCTCTACGAAGCCATGGGGCTTCGCTACATCGAGCCGGAGCTTCGGGAAAACCTGGGAGAAATCGAGGCCGCAAAGGAAAACCGGCTTCCCCGCCTGATCGGTATCTCCGATATCCGCGGCGACCTGCATATGCACACCACCCGGACAGACGGCCGTAACTCCCTGGAGGAGATGGCTGCTGCTGCCAAAGAGCTCGGATACGAGTACATCGCCGTTACCGAGCATTCCCGGAAGGTCGCCATGGCAGGCGGGCTTGACGAAACCCGGCTTCGGAAATACATGGAAGTCATCGACGCGGAAAACGAAAAAGTCGACGGCATCACCATTTTAAAAGGGATCGAGGTCGATATCCTGCGCGGCGGGGATCTGGATCTGCCGGATTCGGTGTTGCGGGATCTCGATATTGTGGTGGGCTCGATTCATTACCAACAGCGGTTTCCGGTCCGGCAGCAGACCGATCGGATAATCCGGGCCATGGATAATCCGCATCTCCAGATATTGGGGCATCCCACAGGACGCCTGCTCAACCGGAGGGAGCCGATGGATATCGACCTGGAGCGGATTATCGAAGCCGCACGGGAGCGGGGCGTGGTCCTCGAATTGAACGCCCAGCCGGACCGGCTCGATCTGCCTCATAACTACTGCAAACTTGCAGCGGAAATGGGGGTGCCCATCGTGGTCTCCACGGATGCGCACAGTACGGAAAATCTGCTTTTAATGAAAAACGGGATCACCGAGGCCCGCCGGGGATGGCTCACCAGGCGGGACGTGATCAATACCCGCCCCCTTGCGGAAATGCTCGGAACGCTTCGCCGGCGTTAGACCGGATTCAGCCAGAGGCGTCCGAATGGGGGGAGGCTCACCCGAAGACTCTTTTCGTGGGGGAAAAAGACTTCGCCGCTGAAACGGTCTGCCCACCCGGAATTCAATCCGGACCCTGAGTCTGTGCCGGCCCCGGATGAATACGATTCCGCCGTTTCCCTGCCGAATGGTATGTCTGCCGCCTGGTTCCGGGCCGTCGTATTGACCACCACGAGGCTTTCGGCAATTCCCGCGCGATTGGATACCACTGCAATAGCTGGGTTTCGTTGAGAAACAACCCCCGCCTCTTTGCCCCGGGGGTGCAGGGAAGGATCTGCGTCCGCGATTTCGATCAACTGCCGGATGCCGCCGGCGATGATTCCATGGATGTTTTCCGGGTCGGCCAGCTTTTTTGTAAGATCCTCCCAGCTACATCGGGTTCGCTTGATGTCCCTGTATTCGCCCGTTTGCCGCATCCGGTGCAGGTCGTTTGCAAGGCCCGCCATGTCGTTGAAATAGATCGATCGGACGTTTCTGCCCATGAGGGCAAATGCGAGGGTATAAAAACTCAGAAACCGTTTTGCCTCGAGTGTTTCGTCGCCCAGCCGGATCATGGCCTCCCGGGTGGAGCAGCATAACTCGTATGGCTCCCGCCCGTTGATCAGTTTTTCGGCAAGCAGATCCACCATAGTGGAAGTTGCTCCATCTCCAAGGTGCGCATTTATTCGCTCTGCCAGTTCTTCTTTAGTCCGGATTTCTTCTTTCAGAATCAATTGGGCGCCGGATTCGCTATGTGGAGACGAGTCCCCGGCATATGATTTTCCGGCAGACGAGTCCCCGGATGATTCGCCCCAGGGTACATCGAACAGGCGGTCGGCCGTTTTCCGGAAGTCGAGCCCCGCATCCCGGCACACCGCAAAAAATTCCTCCGGGGAGCATTGTCCCGCAGGCGTTTTTTTGTACTTGATCCGGCCGCCGTTTTGCATGACGGTTTCAGCCAGAGATGCCCTTTCGGAAAAATCGAGCAGGTCCATACTCCCCCGCACGGATTTGCCGTCGTGGGTTTCCGCCACGCTGAACCGGATGGATGTTTCCGGGGTATTGTATTGCCGGATCAGTTTTCCGATGCGCTCCAGAATTCTCGTGTTTCCCGTGTTGAAGACAAGGGGGAGAACGCAGGGCAGGTGGAAGTCGTACATCATGGGCGGGGCGGCATCCCTGTCGGACATCCGGGACAGAACTGCGCTCAGCCGGTCGTTGACCTCCAGGTTCGCAACGATCCGGGGCGATACGCACACCATGGAAAGGTAGAGTATTTTCATCAGCTTTTTTACTTCGGGCAGTCCGAAACAGGATGTATAGGGCTTCTTGAAGGCATAATCGGCCGCATCCAGGCGGAGCATGTTGAGATCCAGGCCGAGATACCAGGCGAAGTCGTCGGCAAGCATCGACAGTCCTTCGAATGTCTGCGTATTCACATCGGCCTGGACATGGGAAAACGTGGTCAGTACGTGGACCGTTTCACCGAACACGGCCTGGTCATAGGTTTCGTATGTGCTACCAATCCGCCCCGCATCGGGAACCGGAATACCGGCTGCGATCAGAAGATCCGGTATTGAACGGATATGGGAAGCGAAAATATAGGGCGGGTTGGTGGTCTCCTGGATTTCGGACAACCGGAAAATGTTGTCGGGATCCAATCCCTGCTGTTTAAGGTACTTGCGGAAAGGGGGAATATGGGTGTAGTCCTCATCCAACAGCACCTGGTCGTTCCGGATTTTTTCAAAAATCGACAGGATCCCTATGATTGTGGGATCAAGGTGGTCGGGTGCCAGAATGTCATTGACGGCCGCGCATTTTTCCTCCATGTCCATCCGGGCGAACAATTCATCTGCGGGCTGCCGGCGGAAAACCGTAAACAGGGGAAAGGGGCGCGGCCGGAAAACGGCGTCAAATGCCCCTGAGGCGGCAAGTTTTCGGTAGCTGCTTCCGGAATAGACATAAAACCGTTTTCCCGCATCATCGTCTCCTTCCAGGAAAGCCTGAAACCATGGGTTGTCAATGTCCACGTGGTTCAGCACGAAATCGGCCATGGAAAACCGGGACTCAGTAAGGCGGGAAAAGGTGTCGTTGTCTCCGAAGGGCTCATGGATCCGGTTTCTTTCCACCTGGGAAAAGTATCCGTCATTGAACCGGCCCTCGGCGATCCGGCATGCCGGCAGAATATGCAGCCCGCCAACACATGGGAAGTACATTTCCAGAAATTGATCCAGGGTTTCGAGGGTGGGCTCGTTTTTCCGGTGGATGCTGTCCGGGTAGGCAATAACCACGGTGCGGGGAGGGACCCGGGAGAGCGGGTCATCCGGTTGGAAGGATAAATCTTTGTTTTTGATCCGCTTCGGTTTGTCCCGCCATACCGATTCAAGGCGTTCAATCCAGTAATCGGAAATGTCTTCTGCCAGCCGGCCGTATTCGGATTCGGGATAGATCTCTGCAAAAAGATCGTCGACGGCGTCCGTGACGTCTTCGCTAAGGGGCTGCCATGCGGTGTTTTTCTTCCCTTTCCGGGTCATTGTTGTGGTCTTGTCAGGATTTCCGTATTTGACGGCTTCGTAAAAAGTCCAATATCTGCGTTACGCGCGATTTCTCAGAATTTCACGTACGCCAAGTACGCTGCATTCTTCGAAATCGCGCAAGCCTTGATCTTGAACTTTTTACAA
>SLPT01000225.1 GCA_007131845.1 Desulfobacteraceae bacterium
ACTTTTTACGAGTTCATCAATATTATTCGTTTGAATCCTTCGTTTCGATCAGCGTGGTTCCTGTCATATCATCGGGCTTGTCAATTGCCAGGATCTCCAGGATCGTCGGCGCGATATCGCCCAGAACCCCTTCCAGCCGCAGTTTTTTTCCGGAACCCATGGCGCCGGCCAGCACAAAAGGGACATCATTTACCGTGTGGGCCGTATGGGGTTTTTCCCCGTCCTTCATCTTTTCTGAATTGCCGTGGTCCGCCGTCACCATGACGGCATACCCGTTTTCAAGAGCGCACCCGGCTACTTTTTCCACGCACCGGTCCACCGCCTCGCAAGCCCGGATCACCGCTTCCATGATCCCGGTGTGTCCCACCATATCCAGATTGGCGAAGTTCATCACCAATAGATCATACGCTCCGGATTCAATGCGCCGGACGGCCTCGTCCGCTACCTCGAAAGCGCTCATCTCCGGTTTTTCGTCATAGGTCCGGATCTCCCGCGGCGAGGGGATCATGACCCGTTCCTCGTTCTCAAAGGGGGTTTCCTCCCCGCCGTTGAAAAAATAGGTAACATGCGCGTATTTTTCGGTTTCAGCCAGCCGCAATTGCCTAAGCCCCTGACTGCTTACCACCTCACCCAGAATATTTTTCAGGTGAACCGGGCCGAATGCCACGGGCAGATCAAAGGTCTCATCATACTGGGTCATACAGACATATCCGGACAAATCGGGTCTTTTCGGTCTTTGAAAAAAGGAAAACGAATCCTCCGTAAACGCCCTTGTAATCTGTCGGGCCCGATCCGGCCGGAAATTGAAAAAAAGGATGCCGTCACCATCTTCAATGCCGCCAAAAGGCTTACCATCCGGCTGCGTCAGGACCACGGGCCGTACAAACTCGTCTGTTTCCTCTTTCGCATAGGCATTCCGGACTGCTTCCACGGGATCGTCTTCCGCTGTACCCTCGCCCATTGTATAGAGGCGGTAAGCTTGTTCGGTACGTTCCCACCGGGTATCCCGGTCCATGGCGTAAAAGCGGCCGCAGATGGTGGCGATGCGCCCAAGACCCTTATCCCTGGTGTAGGCGGCCAGGCGCTCCACGTATCCAACGCCGCTGTCCGGCGGGGTATCCCTGCCGTCTAAAATCGCGTGGATATACACCGTTTCAACGCCCGCCAACTGCGCCATATCGATCAGGGCCTCCAAATGGTGAAGCTGGCTGTGAACCCCCGCATCGGAAACCAGCCCCATCAGATGCAGAGCCGATCCCTTGTCCCGGACGGTTTCCATTATCCCCTTGAGCGCCTCATTTTCAGACAAAGTGCCTTCTTCAATAGCCAAATCGATCCGCAAAAGCACCTGGTAGACGATCCGGCCGGCGCCGATATTGAGATGGCCCACTTCGGAGTTGCCCATCACCCCCTCGGGAAGGCCCACCGCCTTGCCGGAGCAGTGAAGCCGGGTATGGGGATATGTGCGGCACAATGTGTCGAAATACGGGGTATTGGCCAAAAACGTCGCATTTCCCCCGTTTTCCTCGCCGATTCCCCAACCGTCCAGAATCATCAGGAGGCATTTCCTTTTCGGCGTGTTGCTCTCCTGCCGCTGGTTTTCAGCCTTTTCCATGAACTGCTCCATATTCTCCCGCCTCGCATCGGACCAGAGGCTTTCAATATCATAAAACCGGCGCACCGGTTCGTGAAACACGTGGATCACCACGTGTCCGTAGTCCAGAAGCGCCCAATGTCCCTCCGTAATCCCTTCGGAACTAAAAGCCCGGATGCCGGCGCCTCGGAGTTCCCTTTCGATAAAATCAGCAATCGCCGTGACCTGGCGATGGGAGCGGCCGGATGCAATGAGAAAAAAATCCGTGACATCCGAGATCTCCCTCACATCCAGTATCACCAACTCCGTGGCCTTTCTGGCCATGGCCGCACGCACGCAATGAAAGAGCGTGGGATCCACAGGATCATGAATCATGTATATAACCCCTTGTCGTCGATATAAGCTGCCACCGCATCCGGAACCAGGTACCGTATGGAACGGCCCTCACCGGCAATGCGCCGGATGGTCGTTGCCGAAATATCCAGGGATGTTACGGTGCAAAGATGGATAGGCTGCCATGAGTCGTGAACAAACGTGTGCCGGTTGCCGTCCGCCCGATAGGCATCCGATATTCTTTCTTTCATATAGGCTTCGATTCCGGAAAATCCGTCTTCACGAAAACCCCGTGAGCTTCCGGGTCGGGACATGACAATCAGGGAAATGGTTTTTAAAATATCGCGGTAATCCTTCCATGTATCGATTTCCATAAATGCGTCAAGGCCTACGATCAGATAGCACCGGGCGCCGGATTCCAACTCCCGGACCATCTGGCTAACCGTATCAATGGTGTAGGACCGGCCGGCGCGCTTCAACTCGGCATCGGATGCCACAAATCCCGGATTTCCGCTGATTGCCCGTTTGAGCATGGCAAACCTGTGGGCGCCGTCGACAAGGTCGTGCCGCTCCTTGTGCGGCGGGTTGGACGCCGGGATAAACCGGATGTGATCCAGCCCGAATTCTTCAAGCACTTCCTGGGCGGTACGCAGATGGCCCATGTGCAACGGATTGAACGTGCCGCCGAAAAGCCCGATTCCTTTCAGCCGGGCATTACTGTCGTTTCTTCTGGCGATCATCCGGATCGTACCTGGCCGTCGCCGCGCACCACAAACTTGGTGGTGGTCAGTTCCCGCAGTCCCATGGGGCCGAAGGCATGAAGTTTTGTCGTTGAAATCCCCATTTCCGCGCCAAGACCGAGCTGGCCGCCGTCATTGAAGCGGGTGGAGGCATTGACCAGCACCACGGAAGAATCGACCGATTTCAAAAACCGTTCCGCGCGGGCGTAGTCCTTTGTCACGATGGCCTCGGTATGCTGCGATCCATAGCGTGCGATATGCTCAAGGGCTGAATCCAGCCTATCAACGACCCTGACGGCGACAATCAGATCCAGGTATTCCGCGTGCCAATCGTCTTCTTCCGCCGGCTTTGCACCGGGAAGAATTTCCCGGGTCCGACTGCACCCCCGGATTTCAACCCCGGCTGCTTCAAACCGCTTACCCATTTCCGGCAAAAAAGAAACTGCGGCATCCTTATGTACCAAAAGGGTTTCCATGGCATTGCAGACACCGGGCCGCTGAACCTTGGCATTGAAACAGATGTCTTTTGCCATGGCAAGATCCGCGGGATGATCCACGTACACGTGACAGACCCCCTTGTAGTGTTTGAGGACCGGAATTCTTGAATTTTCGGCTACGAAACGGATCAGCCCTTCGCCGCCCCGGGGAATGATCAAATCGATTTCATCCTCCCGCTCCAGAAGCAGATTGACGGCATTCCGATCCGTGACCGGAACCACCTGTACCGCTTTTTCCGGAACCGCTGTTTCCCGGAGCGCTTCGGATATTACCGCCGCAAGCGCCCGGTTGGAATGGATGGCCTCGGTTCCTCCCCGAAGTATAACGGCATTTCCGGATTTCAGGCACAGACCCGCCGCATCGATGGTCACGTTTGGACGGGACTCATAAATGATGCCGATGACGCCCAGAGGGATTCTCACCCGGCTGACGGCCAAACCGTTGGGCCGTATCCAGGTTGCATCCGATGATCCGACCGGATCTTCCAGGCGGGATACTTCCATGAGTCCGTCGGCCATGGCGGACAGCGTCTTGCCGTCCACTGTCAGCCGGTCGATCATGGCATCCGTGAGTCCGTTCTTCCGGGCGGCTTCCAGATCGAGCGCATTTTGCTCTTTGATGCCGGATGCTTTTTCAAGCAGTTTTTCCGCAATCTTTTCAAGGGCTTCGTTTTTTTCCGCCGTTGAACAGGCGGCCAGTTCCATCCCGGCTTTTCTTGCCGATGCGGCCAACTCCGAAACAATGCTTTCAACCGACATAGCCGTTTCTCCTTACTCGATTATCCCAGGGCCCCAAAAAACAGACAACCTATAAACCGGGTCACCCCGCCTGCAAAATAGCTTTGCACGCCACCCCCTGTCAAAAAAAAGTGGCACTCCTTGACCCATGACAGAAGGATCGTGCGCTACCGGCAATCTCCCAGCACCGTCATGTTGTTCCGGTGGATCACCTCGTCATAGGGCTTCTGCCCCAGTTCGGATCGGATACGGTTGGTTCTGAGTCCCATGATCCTCCGGATATCGCTGGCCGCGTAGTTCACAAGACCCGTGGCCACCCAGCGATCCTTTCCGTCATAGACAGCCACCGGCGCGCCGATTCCGAACTCCCCGGAAACGGATGTAATCCCGCTGGGAAGGAGACTTTTTCCCTTTCGGACAATGGCCTGCACGGCCCCGTCATCCAGAACCAGTACGCCCTTCGGCTTGCGGTGAAATGCAATCCAGCACTTCCTGTTGGGCAGGCGGCCGCCGGCCGGCGCAAAGAAAGTCCCCTCGTCCGCCCCGGAAAAAAGCACCTCCAGAATATCATCGCGCAACCCGGATGCAATTACCATAGGAATTCCTGCAGATGTGACCTTCCTGGCCGCCCGGATTTTCGAAAGCATTCCGCCGGTGCCCAGGGCACCGGGCAGTCCGGTGGCCAGATGTTCAATGTCTTTTGTAATGCGCCCGACAACGGGAATCTTCCGGGCATCGGTTTCGGTGCGGGGATCCCCCGAATACAGGGCATCGATATCCGTGAGATTGATCAGCACATCCGCGTCCATCATCAGGGTAATCAATGCCGACAGGTTGTCGTTGTCGCCGAACTTGATCTCCTCGGTCACGACGGTATCGTTTTCGTTGATGATGGGCAGAACCCGCCACTCCATGAGCGTATTGAGGGTATTGCGTGCGTTGAGGTAGCGCTTCCGGCTGCTGTTCAGATCATCGCCTGTCAGCAGGATCTGGGCGACCTTATGATTGTGCCGGGAAAAGGCCGCCTCGTAAGTCCACATCAGGTCGGCCTGGCCGACGGCCGCAATGGCCTGGCGCTTGGGAATTTCTTCGGGGCGGCGGTATATTTCCAGTTTCCGCTGACCGCACGCCATTGCCCCGGACGATACCAGCAATACCTCCAGGCCGGTATCGATCAGTTGCGATATCTGGTTCGAAAGGCTGTCGATCCGCTCCCGGTCGAGCCCGAATGAACCGGTCAGCACATTGCTTCCGATTTTGATGACCACGCGCCTGGCGAGCCCGAAAACATCAGTTCGATCCATCGTCATCTTCTTTTTGTTTTCTCATGCCGTTTTCCAGAGCGATAAGCAACCGGTCGATACCGGCACCCGTAGCCGCGGATATCCGGAGGACATCCACATTTTCCGCCGCGTCTTCAAAACGCCTGGCCAGTGCTTCGCTGCCGGTCAGATCCATTTTGTTGATGGCAACAACCTGCGGTTTTCCTGAAAGCTCAGGAGAAAAGCCGGCCAGCTCGCTGTTGATCATGCGGAAAACCGAAAGGGGATCATCCGGATCGATCGAAGCGGCATCGACTACATGAAGCAGCACACCGGTCCGCTCCACGTGCTTCAGAAAACGGGTGCCAAGCCCGGCACCGGTATGCGCCCCTTCGATGAGCCCGGGTATATCCGCTGCAACAAAGGGTTCACCCCGGCCGGTATCGACCACGCCCAGCATAGGATGCAAGGTGGTAAACGGATAGTCTGCAATTTTCGGGCGGGCCGATGAGATCCTGGAAAGAAGGGTTGATTTGCCGGCATTGGGGCATCCGATGATTCCAATGTCGGCGAGAAGTTTGAGTTCAAGCTGAAGAGTGCGGGCTTCTCCGGGCGTTCCGGGCTGCGCATGACGGGGGGCCCGGTTGGTGGATGTGGCAAAGCGTTTGTTACCGCGCCCTCCCATGCCGCCATGGGCGATGATATGCGCCTGGCCGTCGGCGATGCAGTCGCAGACAAACGCCCCGGTTTCAGCGTCGGTCACCATTGTGCCGGGAGGGACCTCGATTATCAAATCTTCGCCCTTTTTTCCGGTTTTCTGCCGTCCCTGGCCGTGTCCGCCGTTTTGTGCCGCAAATTGTCTCTGGTATCGAAAGCGGTAGAGGGTTCTGCGCCGGACGGTGGTGCGAAGTATTACATTGCCCCCGTCGCCGCCGTCACCCCCGTCCGGTCCGCCGCGGGGGATATATTTTTCCCGCCGGAAGCTGACGCATCCCCGCCCCCCGCTTCCGGCCGAAACAGTAATGACTGCTTCATCGATGAACTTCACGCCGCGGCATGTACACTGACTTTTTTCCGGGAACGACCCAGCCGTTCATAGGTGACGACGCCATCTGCGGTAGCGAAGAGCGTATAGTCCTTACCCATGCCGACGTTTTCTCCCGGGTGGATTTTGGTGCCGAGCTGCCGGACCAGCACACTGCCCGCTGTCACCGTCTGCCCGCCGTATCGTTTCACGCCCCTGCGCTGGCCGTTTGAATCCCGACCATTCTTGGAGCTTCCGCCTGCTTTTTTGTGTGCCATGGTTCAATACTCCAAATATTTTGAGATGTGTATCTTTTATTCATCCATCAGTTGACGGCTTCGTAAAAAGTCCCGATCTGACGGCTTTGTAAAAAGTTCAAGATCAAGGCTTGCGCAATTTCGAAGAATGCAGCGTACCTGGTGTACGTGTATGTCTACAAGGCGTAAGCCGCAAATTCTGAGAAATTACGCGCAGGCGCAGATATTGGACTTTTTTACGAATCCGTCATCAGTTGGTCGCGATGCCTTCAATCCGGATGGCGGTAAACGGCTGACGGTGCCCCTGCATTTTGCGGAACCGCTTGCGCCGCTTGTATTTGAACACCAGGACCTTCTTGGCCTTTCCCTGCTCCACGATGCTGGCATTCACCCTGGCATCGTCGACGACAGGACGTCCAATGGTTACATCGTCTCCGTCGGCCACCATCAATACCTTGTCCAGTTCCACCGGATCACCGACATTTCCGCCAACCTTTTCGATGCGAAGAATATCCCCTTCGCTTACCCTATATTGTTTCCCGCCTGTAGCGATTACCGCATACATCTTTCATACCCCCATTAGCTTCCGGTTGAATTATGACGGCTTCGTAAAAAGGGCAATATCTGCGCGTGCGCGCAATCCCTGAAGAATTACACGGAGACTGAGTACGCTTCATTCTTCGTCGATTGCGCAAGCCGCAAACCTTGATCCTGAACTTTTTACAAAGCCGTCAGATCGGGACTTTTTACGAGTCCATCAATTATAAAACAAGAAATTATAGATTTATATCTGATTTTGTCAATAAAAAAAAATAAAAAGGGTTCA
>SLPT01000185.1 GCA_007131845.1 Desulfobacteraceae bacterium
CAAAACGGGACTCGTCCAACCGGAACAGCTCCGCATCAATGCCGGACAGGGCCTGGATCAGACCGGGAAGCGCCCGGATGGAACGGCAAAGTGCAGCAAGATCCCGTGCGTTTCCCTGGCCCATGGCGATTCGTCCGGCCAGGCGCTCCATGTCGAGTACGTGTTTCAGGCTGGCCCGCACTTCCTGCCTTTGCCCGGCCTGGAGACATGCTGCGGCCACCGCATCCTGACGAAAGCCGATGGCCTCCGGATCGAGCAGCGGATAGCGTATCCACCGGGCCAGAAGACGGCCCCCCATAGCGGTGACAGTCATATCCATGATGCCCAGCAGGGCGTTTTTACGGCCCCCGGTCTGGATCTCCGCCATGAGTTCCAGGTTGCGGCAGGTGATTTCATCAATAAGAAGATGATTGGAAAGGCTGTAGGTTTCCGGGGATTTGAGGTGGATGAGTTGCCGCTTCTGCGTCTCCTGCGCATAGTGCAAAAGCGCTCCGGCGGCCCCGACCGCTCCCTGAAGCCCTTCGCATCCGAAACCATCGAGGCTGCGGGTTCCGAACTGATCCATGATCCGGCCGCGGGCCGACTCATACTCGAACATGTCGTCCGCGTTATAGCGGATGCATTCATCACCGAAGGCTTCCGCCAGCATTCCGTAATCCGCGTTTTCCCGGGCGGATTCGGGCAAAAGCACCTCGCTCGGTGCGATGCGGCGCGATTCATCCGTCATCAGTGCCACATCATCACTTTGCGTCAGGCGAAGCGTGCCGGTCGACAAATCGAGGCTGGCCAGTCCGTAGCCGTCTTTTGCGCGGAAGACCGAAAGAACATAGTTGTTCGATCGCTCATCGAGCAGCTCGTTGCTCAACACCATACCCGGTGTCACCACCCGGACGACTTCCCTTTTGACAAGACCTTTGGCCGCGGACGCATCCTCCGTCTGCTCACAAACCGCCACACGGAATCCCTTTTCGATGAGACGGCCGATATAGACTTCGGCCGCCTTTACGGGAACCCCGCACATAGGGACCGGTTCCGGCTCGTTTTTATTCCTCGATGTCAGGGTAATGTCGAGCGCACGGGCGGCAACTGCCGCATCCTCATAAAACAACTCGTAGAAGTCGCCCATCCGGTAAAACAGGAGACTGTCCGGATACGCCTCCTTGATCTCCGTATACTGCCGGAGCATGGGGGTAATTTTTGAAGCATTTTTCGGTTCAGCGCTGGTATCACCCATATCGTGACGGAGCCGGTATCGGATTGGCCATTATTTACGCGAAAATTCCACATCCATCGCATCGGCGTTTTCATCGCGGGCTGCATCCCTTCCGGCCCGTTGCTCCCCGGACCCGGATCCGGGATACTGATCTTCAGCCCGGATCTTTCCCGTACCCTGGGATGATGCCAGCCTGGATTCGAGTTCATCGATCCGCTTCTTGTCGGCGGTGATTTTCTCATTGAGCTCCCGGATGGTCTTTCGCTTTTTGCGTCCATAGGAAAACGCGACGAGCAGGGCCGCAAGAAATCCCACCACGAATACAGTCGCAAAATAAAACAGATTCGGAAGTTCAACGGATTCCTCAACAAAATAAAGATCGAGGCCCAATTGTTGTTCTGCCATGAAATACTCATTGTTCTGGTATATGAACGTCACCAGTATAACAACGACGACAAGCCCCAAAAAGTATTTGACTTTCTGCATCCATATCTCCTTTGACAATGGCATTGCATCCTGGCTGCCGATCGCTTTTACGACCCTATGGTTATCCGGATCCGGCGCCGGGAAACGAAAAAAGCGGAAACGGATTATTTCCCTGTATTTCAGCACCCCATACTGACTCTTTTACGAAAAAAACTCAACCGTTTTTTCCAAGAAAGCCGAGCCGAAAAATACGGGCGCCGCCATGCAGCAGCGCACGGCGACGCTCAGGCAACGTACATCACCTTCGGCCGCCGCATTTCCGGCACCTGCTCAAGGAAATACTGGTCGGTCATTCCTGCTATAAAATCTCTTACAATTTCAGATGATTGCCTCTGATCCAGATAATCCTCGGCCATCTGGTCGATAAATCCGGCATAAATGGGAGAATCGAGATTTTCCCGCTCGATATCATCGTTGTAACGATCAAACAATTCTTCAAAAATCTCCCCGATGGCAAAAAGCGCTGATTTAAACGTCGGATTGGTGTAAATCCTTTCGTAATTGAAACGCTTCAACAGGGAAAGCGCCTCGGACGCTTCGCCGGAAAAAGCCACGTATCCTTTATCCAGGCTGTTGGTGATCACATCCGTTACCAGGTTGTATACGATGGTGCCATTGGTATTCCCCAACTGCCGCACGCAAGCCTCCGGCAGGTCGCTTCGCCGGATCAGGCCAAGGCGTATGGCATCTTCGATATCCCGACCGACATAGCTGATGGTGTCGGAAAAACGAACAACGCATCCTTCAAGAGTCATGGGGACCAACCGAACCGGATCGCCGGCTGTTTTCGCCTTTTTTTCCGCGTCATGCGCGGCAAAGGTCTTGTCCGCCGCCGGATGAAGGACACCATCGTGGGTTTCGCCGTCGTGGCACAAAATGCCGTCCAGGGTCTGCAGGCAGAGGTTCCAGCCTTTTCCTTTCCGCTCGACCCGCTCGAGGAATTCCACGCTCTGCACGTTGTGGTGATACTCCCCGATGCCGCGCGATTGGCACAGCGCGGATAAAAACCGCTCCCCGTCATGGCCGAAGGGCGTATGGCCGATATCATGCCCGATGGCAACGGCCTCGATCAGGTCCTCGTTGAGTCCCAGATAGCGGCCGATGGTCCGGGCCACCTTGGAAACGATCTGAACGTGCAGCATCCGGTGGGTGATATGATCGTTGCGGACCAGGTAGAAAACCTGGGTCTTGTCGATGTAACGGCTGTAGGCAAGGGAGTGGAGAATACGGTCCACATCCACCGCAAAGTTGAGCCGGTAATCGGATTCTAGCCGTTTTTCCGGATTTCTTCGCACGCCCGTATCGCTTGGAGTCGCGAACCCGGAGAGCACCTCTTTTTCCCTTGCGGAAGCCGCGGCGCGAAGTGCACCGGGTACCGGCCGGCTTTCAGATCCATCCCTTTTCAATCATCTCCTCCATCATCTGCGAATAATCGATCCCTGCCGCCACCAGTCCCTGGCGGCCGTATTTCATGTTCGCCTCCAGCACGTACAGATTTGTCCCGTGACCGCATATATCCAGGCCCACAT
Source organism: Desulfobacteraceae bacterium (assembly GCA_007131845.1). Taxonomy (GTDB): domain Bacteria; phylum Desulfobacterota; class Desulfobacteria; order Desulfobacterales; family Desulfosalsimonadaceae; genus B1SED10-16. Next base: position 3,229 of record SLPT01000185.1, read on the forward strand.
CGTCCCACCCGCATACCTTTGCAGTATGAAGGGCCAGCTCTGCCGCACCGGAAGCGACCGGATCCAGGCTGAGCCGACCCTTCTGTCCCAGGTTGGTACGGAACTCACCGGCATGAGCAATACGCCAGTACGCGCAGACGATCCGCCCGCCGATCACCACAATCCGCATATCCCGGTCCACCGGGAGGTATTCCTGGATATAGGCGGGTCGGGGCAGTTCGAGGTAGCGATCCAGATCCTTTTCATCTTCCAGCAGAAAAACCCCCCGGCCCAGGGCGGATCCCCGCGGTATTTTTCCGACCATGGGAAAATCGAAGCTGGAAAGGATCCTGTCGCGGATACGCCTGCCGTAAAAGGTACGGGTCCGGGGTGTGGGAATGCCTGCAAGATCGAACATGGCCGTCTGGCGGATCTTGTCCTGCACGAAGCGGTAAGTATGGACGCTGGGAAAAATCGGCTTACCCATGGCGGCAAACATGTCCGCGTAAAATGTGGAAGGGTAATAAATTTTTGGCGCACGGCAAATCAGATCCCGCTCCTGATCCGAATAATCAGAAAAATTGGGGCGGACTCCCAGCGTTTCGACGTTACCGCAGTTCCTGAGGCGCCTTTCCAGGGCGATATGGAGGCGGCCGGCAGACATGTCAACGTACAAAGGAAACGGGGTTTTGCTTCATGGACCGAACCATCAATCGCACAGCCTCTCTTTCGGGATCTTCGGGACAAATGCGTCGGGCGCATACTTGGTGTCAAACCATACCCGCTCTACCACGAGCTGCATGGCCGCATCTTCATTTTCCACAAGCAGCCGATCGGGTATCTGTCGCCCGTTCACCATGCGGGTGGAGACGATCTCTGCCCGGTATTTCAAATCCCGAAATCCATAAATCGCCACCTCCCGGACGCGACTCATGTCGCCGGAAAAACGTATCGTTTCGACTTCTCCGTAAAACCGCCGGTGCAGTCTCATTACCGGGCCTTCCGGGTCGTCCTCCCCCTCGATCCAGGCCGTGTCATGGTCTGCAATGGGAATGCCGCCGCCAAGAATCAAAACCAGATCCGCCACATCCATATCGATGCCCGCAAGCTGCGAGAGATTCTGTCGCCGGCTGCTGATCTTCCGGAAACACCCGTTGTCCGCATATAAAAAATGGCATGCGTCGCCGTCGCAAATCAGCCGAATGCCCGGCTGACCGGCCACACCGACGGTTTCGACCCGAAATCGCCTTTCGGGCACACCAAGCCATGCGCCGCGGAACGAAAACGATCCCTCACCGGAATACACGCGCAGCTCGCCGATCCCCTTGTAGGGTAGAGTCTGCTCGCTGATTTCCGCAAGCCGTGCAAGCTGGACCTTTGCGGGCGCTATCATCTGCTCCGGCTGATCGGGAACGACAAGGCGTGCACACCCCCCCCCGAGCCCGAGGGCAAGAAATGCATACAAAAGGAGAAAAAAACAGCGGGATCGGTTCATGGTCTACCGGTTTTTATTTCCTGGATTTTGTCTTTAATTTTCCGGTGCTCTTCATCATTTTGGGCACCGGGAGATTCGTTTTCCGATTCCTTGCGGGCATCCAACGCCCGCCGGTAAAGCGCCAGTGCATCTTCCGTGCGACCGATCTTCCGGTAGGCATCCCCCAGGTGCTCCAGTATGGTCGGATCCAGCGGGCGCTTTTCCACCGCCTGCTCAAGATAGGGCAACGCCCTGTCGATCTCGCCTTTCTGAAAATAGACCCAGCCCATGGAATCGAGAATGTAGCCGCTTTCCGGCTTGATTTCAAGGGCCCGGCGAATCAGCTCCTCCGCCTCGTCCAAACGGATGCCCTCTTCCGCCCACGTATATCCGAGATAATTCAGTCCATCGGCATGTTCCGGATCAAGGTCGATAACGGTTTTCATCTGCTCGACCGTCTTTGCCCGGTTTCCTTTCCGGTCCCAGGCAATACCTATTTCATAATGGATATCCGCACTGGCCGGATCGATGGCGAGTCCCTGCTCAAGAATATCCACAGCCATATCGTAGCGCCCTGCATCGATATATAACGCACCCAGAAAGCGTATAATCCGGAGCTTTTCCGATCGATCGATCCGCCCGGAATGCTCCAGGGCCGCCTCCAGTACACGCCGGGCTTCGGCGGGCTGCTCCAGGCGGCTGTAAATGGTTGCCTTCTGTAACACCGCATCCCCGTAAAACCGGGAACGGTCGCCCACCCGCTTCAGGTGATACAGGGCATCATCATAGCGTTCCACGAGATATCCGCTGATTCCCGCGAGGTAATGAAGATCCTGGTCGTCCGGGAGCCCTTTGAGCATCCCCTCGATCACCTCGATGGCATCCTCGTAGCGCTTCCGGGCAATCAACTCCTGCACGACCGTATCGACCACGCCCCGGTCGATATCGGCCATTCGACCCAGATGTTCGAACAAATCGCCGGCTTTGTCGAAATACGCCTGCTCCAGGTATAAAAGCCCCAGGGCTATGGCCGCGGACACGTCATCGGGATCATCGCTGATGATTTTTTCGTACATATCGATGACCTTATGGGTTTCATCCCGGGAATCGTAGAGGTCGATAAGCTCGAAACGGGCCTCCATGAAACCCGGTTCGATCTCCACGGCACGCCTGAAGGACCCGATGGCGTTATCCTTTTCTCCGGCACCGGCAAACGCCAGACCGAGATAGTAATGACCGATATAAGCGTCCGGATGCCCTGCGACCATGGTTTCGAACACGCGCCTCGCCTCGGCATAGCGCCCATCCTCCATGTAGAGGCGTCCCAGAACAAGGTAGATATTCCTGCGATCCGGCTCGATTTCGAGCACCTTCTCATACAGCCGGGCGGCTTCTTCGGTCTCGTTTCCCGACTGACGTATGCTGGCACTGATAATCAACGCCTCGATATTATCCGGTTGGTTTTTCAGAATTTGTTCGCACAGATCCAGGGCCTTTTCCTTCTCGTCTATCTGAAGATAGACCAGTGCGAGCTCCCGCTTAAGCAATACGGATTCAGGATCCTGCGAAACGGCCGTAGCCAGGAGTTCGACCGCCTCCTCCATGCCACCGCGGCGGATCATGTCCAGTGCCGCAAGGTAATAATAATAATTGCCGGGCCTCTCCTCCAGCCGGAAACGGGGAGAGTCCTCGCCATTTGAGACCGGAGCGTCCGGCCGGAGTGCGGCGCACGCGCTCAGAGCGAAGACGGCCAGGAGAATGGCAAAAAAGTAGTGCAATTTAGCGCAAAAATTCATGGTCACACGATAGTCGCTGTTGCATCGGGTTTCATCAGCACGTCAGGGGACAGATCACCACAGAAACTGAACTTAAATCTCAGGCGTCGGTTTCGTCCGGCAAATGATAATAAGACTCGAAATCCGGAATTTCCTTTTCAAGAAAGGCCTTCATCTTCTTGACGATGTTCTTTTCCAGCTGACGGACCCGCTCTCTGGAAATGACGTACTTATCCCCGATTTCCTGGAGGGTTTCCGGCGTGTCCGTAAACACCCGCTTTTCGAAAATGTCGAGTTCCCGGTCATTCAACTGTTTCTTGAACTCCCCGACCTTCTGCCGGATCAGGCCTTCGAGTTCCTTTCGCGCGACCCGGCTTTCCACGGACTCTTCATCGGAGCTGAAAAACGCGCCACGCTCCGTATCCGAATCGTCCTTCATCGGCTCATCGAGAGAAAGATCCCAACTATCCAGGCGCTGTCCCATATCCCGGATTTCCTGCTCGGAAACGCCCAGCCGGTCGGACAGAAGCTTGGTCTCAGGAAAAAAGCCCTCGTCGATCAGCTTCTGCTTTTCTTTTTTCAGCTTGAAAAAAAGTTTCCTCTGCCCCTGGGTCGTCCCGACCTTGACCAGCCGCCAGTTGTCCATGATGAACTTGAGAATATAAGCCTTGATCCAGAATGCCGCGTAATAGGAAAACTTGACATTTTTGTAAGGGTCGAATTTCTGGACCGCCTGCATCAGGCCGATATTTCCCTCCTGGATCAGGTCCATGAGATTCTGCATCCATGTCCGCTGAAATTCCATGGCG
>SLPT01000408.1 GCA_007131845.1 Desulfobacteraceae bacterium
ATTGACTATCCCCGCTCACTTTCTTGTGCCTGAACCAAAACCGTCTTTTCCGCCACTCTCTGCGTCCGGCGAAATTATTAATCCTAAAATACGCCCGGTATTTCTGCGATGAAAATTTTTACCGTTCTTGAGCTTTGGTGAAAAATCCTGGTTTTTGTTCGGCCACTATCTTGTTTAACCTGCTTTTTTTATCTGAGTCATGAGCCGGGACAGGAATGAATGAATGTTCATTCACTATCAAAGGGGGAAAGGTACTGTCAAGAAAAAACTTGCAATCCGTGCAACGGCGGACAGACGAAGGGAGCAGACGCCACGCCGAAACGGAATCTCTTTTGAATTCTTCCGATATCTGGTACGATCATTAAAAGGTTTTCCGGTTCTCCCTGGTCGGGAGGGTGTACAAAAAAAGCATATACTGAAAAAAATAATCCCGGCCATACCGTCTCAACCGGAAAAACCCGAAAAAAAGCCAGCAGACACTCAACAGACGCAGAAAGGATATCGCCCATTGACAACCCTCCGAACCCTTGCAACAGGAGTGGCTGCCGTGCTCATCGCGGCGGGATTGCTCCATCAACCGGCATCCGGAAACGAAAACGGGAAGCCCGGAACCACCCCCGTATCCGGGATCATCCAAAAACTTGAAGACCGATACGCGGGCGAAACCTTTTCCGCAGATTTTTTTCAGGAATCGGTCCTTTCCGCGCTGGATATATCCGATACAGCCGAAGGAAAGGCATGGTTTTCTCATCCGGGCAGAATGCGATGGGAGTATTTTTCCCCGGACCGTCATGTCATCATCACGGACGGCGAAACCCTATGGATTCACCGTCCCGATGAATATCAGGTGGTCAAGGGGGATGCTGCCCGGTATTTCGGCGGTGGAAAAGGGGCCGGGTTTCTGGCTAACTTCGAAATGATCACCGAATCTTTTGATGTCCGGCTGGTGGAGGAAACCGACACCCATTGGCGGCTCCGCCTGATTCCGCTCGAAGACCACCACGAGCTTTCCGCCGTGTACCTGTCTGTACGGCGGGAGGACCGGACCATCGAACAGGTTACAACCGAAAACATGTACGAGGACACCACCGTCATAACCTTCGAAAACCTGGATTTCTCGCCTGAAGCGGACGACGACCTGTTTTCCTTCGAGATCCCGGAAGGAACGGATGTGGTATATATGGACGAATAGACCGGGCGTCGGCGTTTTATTTCAGGTGACCAAGCGCCCAAAAAAATGAATCATCAGCACATTCTGTGTAATCTGTGGGCAGCAAACGAAGGGGAAAGATCACAGCCCACAGATCATCACAACAGATGAAACCAGCTTCCGTGGATGTCTTTACAATTCGAATACCTTGATGGTCTTGACCTGTTCAAGCGCCAGGATCTCGTCGGCCACTTCCTTCGAGATGGGAGTGTCCGTGCGGAGCAGGATGACGTTGTTATCCCCGCCGACCTCCCGGCCCACCTGCATCCGGGAAATGTTGATAGTATTTTCCCCCAGCTTGTTTCCGATGGCCCCGATGGCGCCGGGACGGTCCATGTTGTGGATCAATGCGAGATGCCCCTCGGGAATAATCTCGATCCGGAAGTCATCGATTCGGACGATGCGCGCGTCGGTCTTGCCGAATATGGTTCCGGCCACGGTCCACTCCCCTTCCGTGGTGACCACTTTCGCATTGACCAGGGTGACGAACTCGTCGGATTCCAATGATGACGACTCCATCAGCTTGATGCCCATCTCCTTTGCGATCGCCAGGGCGTTGACCGAGTTGACATTGTGGGGAACCAGAAAATCGAGCAATCCCTTCACAAAAGCCGTGGTCACCGGGGTCATGTCCATGTCCTGGAAATCTCCGCGGTAGTCGATCCGGATATCCCGGATCTGCCCGGCCGCGAACTGGGCCTGCATGCACCCCATGCGGTCGGCCACATGGAGAAACGGCGAGAGTTTTTCCAGGGTCTTTCCGGAAACCGACGGAACGTTGACCGCATTGACAATATTGTTGTACTTCAGATAGGCGACGATCTGGTTTGCCACGGCCACCGCGACGTTGGTCTGGGCCTCCAGGGTCGATGCACCCAAGTGCGGGGTGGCGATGAGTGAGTCAAAAGCCAGAAGCGGATGGTCCGCAGGCGGCGGCTCCGTCTCGAACACATCGAGCGCAGCCCGGGCAACGCGCCCCGCCTCCAGGGCATCGCGCAGTGCATCCTCGTCGACGATCCCACCACGGGCGCAGTTGATCAGCATAACGCCGTCCTTCATTTTCGCAAATGCTTCCCGGTTGATCATATTAGCCGTATTGGGTGTCTTGGGCACATGCACCGTAATAAAATCGGCCTGGTCGTAAAGATCGTTCAGGCTGACGGGCTCAAACCCATGCTTGGAAATCACTTCCGGCGAAATGACCGGGTCATGGACGACCACACGCATCTTCAGGCCGCGGGCCCTGTCGGCCACGACCGATCCGATCTTTCCGTAGCCGATCACACCTAACGTTTTACCGGTGATCTCCCGACCCTGAAGGTATTTCTTGTCCCATCGCCCGGCCTTGAGCGACAGGGTACCCTGGGGGATATTCCGGGCTGCGGACATCATCATGGCGATGGCGTGCTCTGCCGTGGTCACCACGTTCCCGCCCGGCGTGTTCATCACCACCACACCCTTCTTGGTGGCTGCCGGTATGTCCACGTTATCCAGCCCAATACCCGCACGCCCCACCACCTTGAGATTCGTGGCGGCTTCCAGCAGATCGGCGCTCACCTTGGTGGCGCTTCGGATCACCAGTCCGTCGTACTCACCGATAATTTCCTTCAGGGCATCAGGGGCCAGACCGGTTTTTACATCCACATCGATGCCTTCTGCCTCGAAAATCTTGATGCCCGTTTCGCCGAGATTGTCGCTCACCAGTACTTTCATTTTCGAAATCTTCCCTTTTTGATTCATTCGTAAAAGTCGCGATCAGACGGCTTTATAAAAGTTCAATATCAAGGCTCAGGCAATTTCGAAGAATGCAGAGTACTTGGTGTACGTGAAATTCTGAGAAATTGCGCGTAACACAGTCATTGGACTTTTTAAAAAGCCGCTTTTTAAAATATATTTTAACATTTTAGGGCGTTGCGATTCATCACAAAAAACCGGTTGCCATTCACGCCAATGGCAGGTAATTTATTAAGGTACAAAACGTCCTTCAAAATTTTTCATACTAAGGAAACGACTGACAATCCAAGTAATTTTTTTTGTGGTTTTTCTCAAGAAAAAAACACACGGCGTTTATGGTTTTCCTCCGAAGCGCCCGCGGCACAAAAAGACCGATGCACGTGTAAAAGTCTCGATCGAACGGTTTTGTAAAAAGTTCAAGATCAAGGATTGCGCAATTTCGAAGAATGCAGAGTAGTTGGCGTACTCGAAATTCTGGCAAATTGCACGTAACGCAGATAATGGACTTTTACGAAGCCCTCAAAAACGGGATTTTTACCCAATATACACTCTCAGGATTCAACCGGCAAGGTCTTGGCAACATGAAACCGGAAACCTTTCCAGTGCCCGAAGAAATCGTTCCTGTGTCCGCAGAAACCGATCCGCTGGTCTTGGAAAACAATGTCGGCCGATTAGCAGAAAACGCCCGCGAAATGGGTGCGGCCAAAGCAGCGGTCATCAGCCCGGAGGATATCGTTTTCGATGAAAGCCTCCCTGAAACAATGCGTGCGGACGACGCGCTTCCGTCCATACACTGGCCGCCCGAATACCCGCTTGACAACCTGAAGGATGCCTTGATGTCATTCCGGAGAGGGATTTTTCTCTACATCCGGGCCGAACCGGGCATGCCGGATTACGGCGGCGGCCCCATAGACGATCCGGTTCACCGGGATTGCTACCGGAAACTCCACGAAATCGTTACCGCTATCGAATCGAGATCTTTTTATATGGGGCATTACCTGGCCATGGGATTTGCCGCGGGCAACTGCAGGAGTATTTTCTGCGCGGATGCCGACCGGTGCATTGCCATGACCCGGTCAAAACCCTGCAAGGAACCCTACAAGAGCCGGCCTTCCATGGCTGCAGCAGGGATGGATGCCTTACAAATGTTTCGCAATGCCGGCTGGCCGCCCGATGTTCTGAAAGGTCCCCTGCTGGCGGGTATGGTAATGGTAGCATAGCGCCCGGACGAAAAATCCCGATTTTCGTTCGGGGCAACAGCATAACCGGAAGAGGCATTAACCATGGGAAAAGATACAGAGATCCCCCCCGCCCCCCGGGAAATGGAAGCGGAAATGGAAAGCCTGCGCAGCATGGCGATCACCCACGGCGCATCCAACGCCCAGGTGATCGATGCGGATATCATCCCTGTCGATCCCCGTGTCCGCTTCAAATGCATGATACCGAAATGCTACATGTCCGGCCGATGCGGCCATTGCCCGCCATACGGGTATTCCGCGGAAAAAACCCGGGAGATTGTAAGCGCCGGTAAAATGGGAGTCTTTTTCCATGTCCGGGTGAATTCCTCCATTATCGCGGCAAAAAATATAGGCGACGTCATCACGTCGGGCAGGGCCGATGATGCGGGAAACCTGCTGAGCCTGGGCGGGCACTATATGCTGATCTACACCCTTGTCCATATGCTGAGAAAAAAAGCCGCTGAAAAAGGGATAAAGAGGACGCAAGGTTTTGCCGCGGGGTGCTGCAAGGATGTATTGTGTTTTTTGTCCAAAAACTGCCGCATATTAAACGGCAGCGATCAGTGCAGAAACCCGGAAATGAGCGTCCCTTCCCTGGAAAGCGCAGGAATCGACGCGTTCAGGCTCGCATCGCGCGTGGGCTGGAGCGTGTATCCCATCGGCGGACGCTGCGAACCCCACTCGGTAAAACGGGGAATGCTTATGGGCTTGGTCCTGGCCGGCTGACGCCTATTTCTTTGTCTCCTGCCATACCCTTTCTTTTTCCTCCATGGGCATTTTGGAAAGCGAAACATCTCTTTTTCGCGCGGCTTTTTCGATTGCGCCAAACCGTTTAACGAATTTCCGGTTGGTCCGCCGGAGCGCGGATTCCGGGTCGATTCCGGTCATGCGCGCGAGGTTGACCACGGTGAATATCATGTCCCCGATCTCGTCCTCCAGCTTTTCCGCATCCCCTTCCCGCGCTGCGGCTTCCAGCTCGCCGGTTTCCTCCCGGATCTTTTCAACGACCCCGTCCGGACTGTCCCAGTCGAAACCGACCCGGCTTGCCGCGGACTGAATCTTGAGCGCATATAAAAGTGCCGGAAGGGTTTCGGGAATTCCCGACAGAATCGATTCCCGATCCTGTTTACCGTTTTCCCGCCGTTTGAGACGCTCCCAATTGACGATCACCTCCTTTTCACCCGACATGTCAACGCTCCCGAATACGTGCGGGTGCCGGTAGATGAGCTTTTCACTCAGAAAATCCGCCACCGTCTCCAAAGAAAAGCGTTTCTCCTCTTTTCCGATAATGCTTTGAAACACAACGTGGAGCAACACATCGCCCAATTCTTCGACCATTTCCTCCGCGTTGTCGTCTTCGATGGCGTCGACAAGCTCGTAGACTTCCTCGATCAGTCCCTTGACCATGCTCTTGTGATTTTGTTTGGCATCCCAGGGACATCCCCCGGGTCCGCGGAGCGTCTGCATGATTTCAACCAGCCGGTCTATTTCCTTCATGGCAATTCCTGATATTTCTGTATTTGTATGCGACTGCACTGCATCCGGGCCGGCAATTGCATTGACAAAGCAGGCGGTCTTTTCTATTTTGCCGGCACAGGGTAAAACGCCGATTTTGACAATCATAGCCGGGTTCATCAGATGATGCATCAACCGGGCGAAGAAGGCACAAGGAAACAACGCAATGGAAAAACCGATCCGCATCGGCGCGCTGATCAGCGGGACCGGAAGCAACCTCGACGCCGTGGTATCGGCATGCGAGGCAGGCCGAATCAACGGCCGTGTGGTATTTGCAGGCGCGGACACCCCCGGGGCCGCAGGACTTGAAAAAGCCCGAAAAAAAGGCATCCCGACATTCGTCGTGGATTATCCCGATATCATCCGGACGTTTAAATCCGATCCCGACCGGCTACAGCTCCCCGCCGATTTCGACGCGGGAGAAATTGCCCGCAAGCAAGCCATTGCAAATCCCGAAAACAAGGACCGGCTCCGGGTTTTTCTCGCATCCCGCGCCATTGCGGAAGCCGAACTGCTCGAGCAGATGGCCGCCCACCCCTTTGACCTGCTCATACTGGCCGGCTTCATGCGAAACCTGACTCCCTACTTCATAGATCGGGTCAACACGGAGCCGGGCCGCCCGAAAATCATGAACATCCACCCCGCCCTTCTTCCGGCGTTTCCCGGAACCGACGGCTACGGCGAGACGTTCCGGTACGGCTGCAAGGTGGGGGGCTGCACGGTTCACTTCATCGACTACGGCGAGGATTCCGGCCCTGTTATCGGCCAGCGATGCTTTACTATCGAAGAGGACGATACCATCGAGTCTGTAAAGAAAAAGGGACTCGAACAGGAATGGTCATTATATCCCGAATGCATCCGGTATTTTGCCGAGGGCCGGATGCATGTGGCCAAGCAAACCCACACACTGAAAAACGGCCGTCTCTATCAACGATCCGTGGTAAAAATCGCCCGCAAATAAAACAGACGGCTTAGTTTTCACCCCCCGGCGCCCAGAACCCTGAGCATCAGCGGAAGGGCCACGAAGGTGCCCACGGAGCTTCCGATATTGGCGAACACCACCACCAGCAAAATCCGGGTCACCTTGTTTCTCCAGAATCCCTTTGCCGACAGGATGTCGTTGGGCAAATCCTCCAGGTCGCTCACCCGCGGTTTCCGGATGGACGCCTCCACCAGGCCGGCAACCCATCCGGCGGCCAGCATGGGATTGAGGGACGTAAGCGGCGCCGCCCCCACTGCGGCCAGAAACGTCACCGGATGACACAGTGCAAGCAGCGCGCCCAGGCCCGCAAACGACGCATTGGCCAAAATCCACAGCAGCAGCATTTCCCCGCCGGCCTCCCGTCCCCCGCGGAAAAAACCGACAATCAACAATGCGATTATAACGGCCGGTATGATCCATTTGAGCATCCCGCCCAGCCGGCCCTTTGGCGGCACGGTTTCCAGGGGTGAGAGATCGATCTCCTCGTGAATATAGCGGCGGATGCCCGGTACATGGCCGGCCCCTACCACAGCCACGACCTTTTCGCCGCCCGCCGCAC
>SLPT01000346.1 GCA_007131845.1 Desulfobacteraceae bacterium
AGAAAACCCGACAGGGCCTGATCCGGGATCTGGTTTGGATTTGGGTTCGGGCCCGGGTTCAGGCCTGAGTACGGCAGAAGGCTCAATTGCCGAATCATCGGAGGCTGCGTGGGAAGCTGCACGGGAAGCTGAGCATCCGAGGCCTGCGGTATCTGTTCCGGTTTTTTGCTGCGCGGCAGCCGGGCGGCAGTTTCCTGTCTGTTTATTGTTTTCCGTCATCCTGATCGCTTTCAGTGAAATCTTCAATGGTTTTCTGAAACGCAGCAAACAGCTCCCGGTTAACGCAGTAGCATGAACGGTTGCCGTCGACGGTTCCTTCCACGAGTCCGCTTTCCTTCAGAATCTTGAGATGCTGGCTGACCGTGGACTGGGCAAGCGGAAGAATCTCTACGATCCGCCCGCAGATGCAGTTGTCCACCGCAAGCAGGTGCCGGATAATCTTCACTCGCGCGGGATGACCGAGGGCCCTGCAGATGCGGGCAAAAGTCCCGTCATCAAGGAAGCCCGCCGCCCCGGTGCGGTCATGAATTTCAGGTTTTCGTGTTTGTCCGGCGTTTCGGGTATGCATGAGTGTGCGTTTCCTGCCTTGAATCGTTTATCGTCGATGTACGATAAATCAGGAACTGTGTCAAGGATAAAATCAGACCAGCCAGGGCCAGGGCATTCATGGCGTTGACGCCTCCAATTGGACCGTGAATGTGATTGTTTCGAAATCGGAATCGGAATTTTTTTGAGACCTCCCCTTTCGCCGTCGGATCGAGACTTTTTGCGGGTTCGTCAATAACTAATGCCCGAACGAAAACCTGAAATTTCCGTCAGGGTCAAGATGGCAAAAATAATTTCAAGGATTACATTTAAGCCGGGCGCAGAGATTGGCGAAAAGGCGGTTTTCGTGCTGGAATTGATTACGCCATTGCTTATCCATGCCTGCGGTTTCGATCCCGATCCCGATCCCGATCCCGATCCCGATCCCGATTTCGATTTCGATTTCGAGTTCGAGTTCGAGTTCGAGTTCGAGTTCGAGTTCGAGTTTTGGGGTTTTGGAGGCACTGCGGTGTTGGGGGAAACTTACATACAACAACCTACCCACCCGATGAAAAACAACTGCGCAACTTTTGCGCAGTGATGTAAAGAAATTATACAGTATCCCCACCAGCACACTATACAATTCACAAGACAAAACCGTCCATTTTCAGGACACTCCGGTCACGCATTTATACGCCGCAACAATGTCGGCAAAGAAAAGCTGCATGTCAACCCTGATGCACTCGTAAAAAGTCGCGGCCTGACGCCAAATTAATCACCTATGTGCCTTTTTCATCTTCTGCCAGCAACCCGGCACAGAAATTGCTATAATTAATATGTTTAAAATCAAAATGAAACCACTACGGAGAAACCGAATATGAACCCTTTTCGAATCTGTTTTGTCATTTTACTGCCGGCCCTTCTGATCAGCTTTGCTGCATGCTCCGGGGGAGAAACCCTGGGCGAAGGGGTTGATGCCGATGCACCAAAAGTCAGCATCCGGGAAGCGATCACCGACCCGGAACTGCGCCGGGGACAGATCACGCTCGAAGGAACCATTGTCTCCATCTGCCCGTCCCGGGGATGCTGGCTTTACCTGAGAGACGATACCGGCCAGATCGTGGTGGACCTGGCGCCAAACGATATGGCCATCCCCCGGGAAAACCGCTCGCCCGGGGCTAAAACCCGCGTAAGCGGAATGCTTCAGGAAAAAAACGGACAGGTCATCCTGGAAGCAACCGGCGTGGAGGTATACTGAAGTGGGTTTTCTCAAACTGTCTCTTAAAAACATCGCCAGAAACCGCACCCGGAATTTGATCACGCTGACCAGCATTCTCATCGCGGTAGGCGTTTTGTTTTCCGTGGTCTCCTATGACCGTGGTTTTTCCCGCTCGCTTGAGCGCGAGATGCGCCGCACGGGTGTCCACGTGACCGTGGTTCCCACCGGGTGCCCGCACGAGGCGGCAACCCTGCTGCTGCACGGCGGGGTCGTCCCCGACCGCCTCGACAGAGAAACTGTCGCGGGCATCAAAGATCATGTGGGCGACCGGGCAGAGGGTTACTACCCCATGCTTCTGGCCCAGGCCCATGACCCCCGGCGGGAGCGGCTCGATTTGGTATACGGCATGCCGGGCGATCGAATGGCCGATATCAAGCCCCAGTGGCGGCTTGCAGCAGGCGCCTTCCCGGAAGACGATGAAACGATCATCATCGGCAGCAATGTGGCCGACCGGGATGATTTAGCGGTTGGCGACAGCATTGCTTACCGGACAATGGCCGGTGTACCGGCGGACGCCGGACATGGAATACCCGCGGCCCCGGAATCAGGGATGTTGGAAGAAAACCTGGAAGGGACGTCCCGGAATAACAACGGGGATTTTCTCCGGACGTTTGAGATATCCGGGATCCTTCGCACAACGGGAACCCAGGATGATGATGCGGTCTTTGTCCCGCTTTCCGTTACCCGGGCCATACTGGGAGATGCCGAGGGAATCACCGCACTGGGGATCCGACTGGAACATCCCGGCGCCGCCACCCGGGTCATCCGGGACATCGAACGCGGCTTTGCAGGGGTCCAGGCGGTGACGGCGGACGACCTGCTCGAGACCGTGGCGGGCGTGGTTCAGTCCGCACGGGTATTGAGCTTTTCCATGGTGATCCTGGTGGCCGTGGTCAGCGGGAGCGGCGTGCTCAACTCCATCCTGATGACCGTTTTTGAACGCACCCGGGAAATCGGGACCATGCGTTCCCTTGGCGCTTCGCGCCTGGATATCTTCCGCCTGACCATGAACGAAGCACTGGTTCTTACCTTTATCGGAGGGATTGCGGGGATATTGCTCGCCACATTGGGCGCACCGGTCATCGAGTCGTTCGTCCGGGGATTTCTGCCGTATGTCCCCGAAGGCAGAAACATCGTGTTCGACCCGCTGATTGCCCTGGGCAGCCTGCTTTTTTCCATGGTCATCGGCGTGCTTGCCGGCCTGTACCCGGCCTGGCGGGCCTCCGGGATAACCCCTATCGAAGCAATCAGGAACTGATCATGTCCGTATTGATACAAACCCGGAACCTCGAAAAAGTCTATCACCGCGGTGGCGAAGCGGTGCATGCCCTGCGGGGCGTGGAACTGGAATTTCATAAGGAAACGTTCGCCACCATCGTGGGGCCGTCCGGATCCGGCAAAACCACGCTCCTGCATATCATGGGATGCCTGGACCGGCCCAGCGGCGGCACCGTGGAAATCGATGGAATATCGCTTTCCGAAATATCCGGATCCGAGCAGGACCGCATCCGGAGAAACATGATCGGCTTCGTATTCCAGGAATTTCACCTGATCCCGTCGCTTTCCGTGGCCGACAACATCCTGCTTCCCCTGCTGTTCAGCCGGAAGAAGCCCGAGCCCGGATACCTGGATCATCTCATGGAAACCGTGGGCATCGTGCACAGGAAAGACCACCGCCCCAACCAGCTAAGCGGCGGGGAGATGCAGCGGGCCGCCGTGGCCCGGGCTTTGATCAACCGGCCGCAGGTCCTTCTGGCGGACGAGCCGTCCGGCAACCTGGACACGGACAATTCCATCCGGATTTTCGAACTGCTGAGTAGCCTGAAGCAGGAAGGAATTACCGTAATCGTGGTGACCCACAACATGGAACTGGCCCGAATGGCCGATCGGCAGGTGCACTTCCGGGACGGGCGGTTAGCAGACGAGCCGGGCCGGTGCTAGCACTGCACGGCCGGTCTGAAGCTTCACAAAGCCCCCGACACTTGAATTCATCGGGATTGATCAATTTTCCACCAGGGTTTTGGGTTCACCGCGCCCTGCATTCTCCCGGCCGCCTGCGGCAAATGCGAGGTAAGGGATGATCTTGCGGTTCTTGTCCCCGCCCGTTCCGTCGTAGGTAATGGAAACCACCGGCACGCCGGTACGCGTTTCGATGATACCGGCCATGGCCTCGGTTACCATGGACGGGCAGCAAAACGACGGGCTGGCCTGAACGAAAAGGGCCACGTTCGGGTGGAATTTCTTGATGTAGTGTATCTTGAGCAGGTTGTCCATGGACTCGCCCGTATTTTCCGGGATCACGCCGAATCCGGCCAGGATTTCCGCGGGATCGTCGTCGTACACCGGCTCCGGTTCGCCCAGAACCCGCTGAAAAAGCCTCCAGTACGCCCTTTCCTGGTGCATCATCGTGGCAAACATCGTCCGGTTGACCAGGACGTTGAGATATTTTCCCTCGGTGAACCATTTCCGGAAATAACTCGGCGCGATCATCTTGACGTAATCGGTGTAGGCGGTTGTGATGGCCTCCCCGCCGTGGGCCTCGATGTAAGCGATCAGGTCCTGGTTGAACACGGGGTTGTCCCGCACATAGAGGTCTCCGAACAGGGCCACCTCCGGACGGCTCCCGGGAATGGTTTTTATCGCCCCGAAACGGCCGACCACATCGGCCACGGCCGATTCCTTGTCCCGAATGCCGGCAAACGCCTCTTCCAGCATTGCAACGGACGATTCGATCACGCGGTTCGTCTCGCCGGGGTTTTTCTCGTAGGGCCGCACGCGGCATCCCATTCTCCGGATCATTCCGCCGAACATGTAGGCGAAATAGCTGTTCATGGCAGCCCGGATGGATATATCCGTAAAACCGATGGCCCCGGTATACACCCCCGCCCGCTCCATCGCGCCGCCGAACGATGAAATCATCTGCCGGAGCTTGTAGGGGTAGAGCCGGATGTTGCAGGCAATTTCGGCATGCGGCATCCACAATACGGTACCTGCCGGATCGATATCGTTTTCCCGGACATGCTCCACGAACTCCTGGGCGATCACGTTGATGGGGATGCACTGGCCGCTGTTGAGCCGCATGCTGCGGCGGATGACCCCCTCGTTTTCGCTCATCAGGCGTACATCGAGCCCCTCCCGGCGAAGGTTTGCCGCCAGGAAGCGGCAGGTAATCGGATCCCAGTTGGGAAACAGCACCGTCTTGCCGGACAGGGTTTGCGCCTTCACCGGATTGATCCGCGACGCATTTGTGCAAACGGATTCACGGACGGCCGCATGGTTGCGAAAAGCCCGGACGGCGGCTTCGATACGGGTTTCGTAGCCGACGGAAGATCCGTGCTCGTCCATTTCCAATATCAGATAGGGTTTGTCCGCCCCTTCCATGAGTTCCTGGAACACATCCCGGATAAAGGAGTCCGGTGAGCAGTTGAAAGAGGTCAGCAGAACCGGGTAGAGTCCCGGGGTGCGGGCGGCATATTCGGCTGCGGCCATGACGTCTGCGGCATAGTTCCAGTGCAGTTCGTTCAGAAACGGCTCGATGGAAGGATGGTGTTTTTTTTCTATGTCCGTCATGTCCTGGAAAAAGGCCTTGATTCCCATGGATGCGAACAGACCCGGAATCTTTTTGTTCATGGAGGGCTCCAGGACCGTGTAGGGGCGCCCCAGGAGCAAAACCCGCACGTCATCCCGAACGCCATCCCGGAAATCATCCCTGCCGGGGCTTGCTTCGCCTTCGCCGCCGGCTGCCTGCCCGGACGTTTCTCCCGGCTTCTCACCGGTCGTTTGCCGGTACAATTCCCGCCATTTTACCAGCCGCTCCTGATGGGCGGACCGTGCCGCCTCAAAGGCCCTCATGATTTCGATGAAATTGAGGGATGAGTCGATTTTCCGGATCGCCCGGTAGATCTCCAGGCGCAGATTAAACCCGGAATACAGATATCGGATGACCGGGGAAACCAGCTTGGCGGCAATCGCTTCGCCCATACCGGCCGCAAGGGACGGGGCGTACTGGGAATAATAGCAGTACTGGCGGCGGGCCTCCGATCCTTTCTCCCGGTTGTCGAGATAGTACGGGAGAAACACGAAATCGGCACGCTCCGCCAAATAAGCCGCATGCCCGTGCAGGGCCGTGATGGGCGCGCAGAACTCCGCTCCGGCATAGATCTTTCCCGTTTTCACGGCATCGAAATCTCTCTCCGGGGCGATGGTCCGGATCCCCAGGCGATTGAAAAAATCGACCCACATGGACATATCTTCATGGAGATACAGGGCCGGCGGGATGCCCACTGTAACCGGCCGCCCGTCTTCGGGTTTCACGCGGTTTTTCACCGGAAAAATCCGCTGCCGGGAACGGATGAGATCGAACCCCGCAGTGTTGTTGTCCACGAATTTACGGGTCCCGTAGTCCCGGCCGCAAAGAAAACCGTAGGCAACCGGTCCGTCGGCCATGTCGGCCACGGTGATCTTGCAGTGGTTGGTGCACAAATCGCACACTTCGGAGCGGACCGGGATCTCCCGCCGGTAGAGGCCCAGGCCCCGAAACCGGGTTTGGGCCGGCGGATCGTCCGCCAGCTGAAGGGCCACGCCCAAAGCGCCGGTAAGGTGGCAGTAAGCCGAAACATGAATCGGGCGATCCAGTCCCTGCTCAAAGGCCGCAACCAGGGCCGGGTTTTTTGCCGTGGCCCCCTGGAAGCAGACGACCTTCCCGATGGCGCTATGCACCGCCACCTTGTTGAGATAATTCTCACGCACCGCGTGAAGGGCGGCGGCCAGCACCTCGTCGACCCGGTATCCCCGACCCAGGTAATAGTTGATATCCCGCTCCATGAATACCGTGCACCGGTCGGAGGCGATGGGCGCGGCCACGCCCAGGGTCCGTGATGCGTAGTCGGAAAGCGCAACATCCAGCTTTTCCGCCTGTTCCTCGATAAAACTTCCCGTGCCCGCGGCGCAGACGGTGTTCATGATGGAAAAGGTCACCCGGCCGTTTCTGAGCGTTGTGAACTTGGCGTCCTGCCCGCCGATTTCGATGATGGTATCCACGTCCGGGTTAAGCTCAACCGCGGCGCGGGCATGGGCCGTGATCTCGTCGATGACCAGGTCAGCACCGGCCAGCGCGCCTACGAACTTACGGCCCGAGCCGGTGGTAGCGGCTCCCGGAATATCCAGGGAGATCGAATGCGTTTCCGCCAGGTCGTCCATGGCTTCCAAAAGGCTGCACATGGCATCCACGGGCCGGCCGGCGGTCCGGGTGTAAAAACCGGCAGCAACGCGCTTTTCCGGGGTGACCCATACGGCCTTGGTGCTGGTCGATCCGATGTCGATGCCGATATACACGGAATAGCGTTCGGCAGCCGCCGGTAACGGTTCATACAAATCGACTTCCACCTGATTGCCGATCCCGCCCCACCGCGTCGTAAACCGGTACGTCT
>SLPT01000183.1 GCA_007131845.1 Desulfobacteraceae bacterium
TTTCATTCCCTTTTTCATCGAGATACCGGCGTATATCTTTCTGGGGATCTGGTTCATGATCCAGGTGTTCAACGCGGCAGGCACGGCGGGAATGGACGGACCCGGTATTGCGTGGTGGGCGCATATCGGCGGGTTCGTGTTCGGGGTCGCGGGCATCAAGCTGGCCAGTCGGTATTATGCGGATCCGAAGGATCCCGGAATAAAGCGGTGGGGCGGCATCGAACGCAGAAAGAGCCAGCACTTCCAGGTAATCGACCCATCGCAGGAAGATAGCGGGGCGGACCTGAAGGCCGTAATCCGGGTTACGCCATACGAAGCGGCGGCCGGAACCACCAAGACAGTGAATATTCCGACAGGGGTTCAGAAGCGGATGTACCGGGTGAAAGTGCCTTCCGGGGTACAGGACGGCAATCTTCTGCGGCTTCGGGGGCTCGGCAGAAAAGGCATACACGGTGAAGCCGGGGATTTGTACCTGGAGGTGAAGATCGAGCAGCCGCGATAACGGCTTTGAAAAACGTCCAGGATCAGGGCTTGCGTAATCCCGGGGAATGCACCGTACTGGTCGTACGTAAAATTTTGAGCAATCGCGCGCAGGCGCAGATATTGAAGTGCCTGCAAAAAGACTCGATCTGAGGGCTTTGAAAACGTCCAAGATCAAGGCTTGCGCGATTCCGAAGAATGCAGCGTACTTGTCGTACGTGAAATTCTGAGGAATCGCGCGTAACGCAGATATTGGACGTTTTCAAAGCCCTCAGATTCTGGAGATGCAGTTTCGGCCCTGACTTTTGGACATATACATCGCCTTGTCCGCCCGTTTCATGAATTCGGTGGCGCTCTCTCCGAAGCAGTATTCCGTAACGCCGATGCTCAGGGTAATGGGATCGCCATGGTCGTTAGACCTGAAAACGTCGGTTTCCACTTCCTCCTTGATCCGGGAGGCCGCTTTCAGGGCTGATTCGATGGCGGTTTCCGGGAGAATCACCGTAAATTCCTCCCCGCCATATCGATACGCCGTGTCCGGTGTGCGAAGGACCCCGGTGATGGCTTTGCCGATAGAGGAAAGAATCCGGTCTCCCTCTATGTGGCCGTAAACATCGTTGAACCGCTTGAAGTGATCGATATCGAGCATCAGCAAAGACAGGGGCCGCTGATAGCGGTTATGGCGAATGATCTCGTTTTGCAGTTGATGATGGAAGTGCCTGGAATTGTAAAGCTGGGTCAGGTGATCCGTAATGGAAAGGATTTTGAACTCCTCCAGGATCTCGTTTCGCTCCCGGGCGATGCGCCGCTCCCGCAGAACACGCTTCAGACGAAGCAGCAGTTCTTCCAGGCGGAACGGTTTGAACACGAAATCGTCCGCACCCTTCTTGATGGCTGTTTCATAGGTATAGTCCCGGATATAGCCCGTGATGATGATCACCGAGGTGTCGTAATGCGCCTTGATATGCTCCGTGAGCTTGAGACCGTCCATGCCGTTCATGACGATATCGGTGATAACGACATCGAAAGGCTTGACTTCAAGCCGTTCCAATGCTTCTTCCGCGTTGGCGGCGGTGTCCGTGTCGTAGCCGGAGAGGCTCAGATATTCATTGATGGAGTCCCGTATGGAATCGTCGTCGTCTACAATCAAAATCTGTGGGTTCATGAAACCTGATTTGGCAAAGGGTTGTTGTGAAAAGGGATTTCTTGACAGATCCGGTTTTTGCTGGTACCTAAGCTGAGCAATTTTCAAGTTTGCCGCAGATACAAGGAAGCGGACGTTGAGCGATAGTCAACTATTCGAGATATCCGCGTTTCGTTTTTTATCCAAACAACCGTTATACTGTAAGGATGTATAAAGCATATACCAATTATTGTGCATTTTTTGAAACCATTTTTCTATTTACTTTGATGCACTCGTAAAAAGGATTATATTTTGCCGGACAACCCCGCTAAAATCATGAAAAATATTCGTAACTTCAGTATAATCGCCCATATTGACCATGGCAAGTCAACCTTGTCGGACCGCCTCATCCAGTCGACGGATATCGTCTCGGCACGGGATTTTCAGGATCAGATGCTGGATAATATGGATATCGAGCGGGAGCGGGGAATTACCATTAAAAGCCAGACCATCTGCCTGCCGTACACGGCAAAGGACGGCACCCTCTATTGGCTCAATCTCATAGACACGCCCGGCCACGTCGATTTCAGCTACGAGGTTTCACGGGCCTTGGCATCCTGCGAGGGGGCCCTGCTGCTCATAGACGCCAGCCAGGGGGTCGAGGCCCAGACACTTGCCAACCTGTATCTCGCCCTGGAAAACAACCTGGAGATCATACCGGTCATCAACAAGATCGATCTGCCGTCTGCCAACGTGGAGATGGTCAAGCTGCAGATCGCGGAGGATCTGGGGCTGGATCCGGATACCGCTATTCTGGCCTCCGCCAAAAACAACATCGGCGTCGAGGAGATCCTCGAAGCGATCGTTCACCGCCTGCCGCCGCCCGAAGGAGATCCGGACGCCCCGGCCCGGGCCCTTATTTTCGATTCTCACTACGATCCTTTCCGGGGGACCGTCGTCCATTTCAGGGTTTTTGACGGAAAAATCCGGCCCAGAGACAAGATCCGGTTCATGTCCAACAATGCTGCCTACACGGTAGAGGAGGTTGGCATATTCCAGATCAAACGGGTCGTTCAGAAGGAGGTCGCCGCAGGCCGGGTGGGGTATTTGATCGCAGGCATCAAGACCGTGGGGGATACCCGCTCCGGGGATACCATTACCCACAAGGACCGTCCCTGCGAGGCGCCCATGCCGGGGTTCATTGATCCCAAGCCGGTGGTTTTTTCTTCCATGTACCCGGTCTCCACCGATGATTACCCGGAATTGACCACGGCCCTGGAAAAGCTCAAGCTCAACGATGCCTCCCTGGTATATGAAAAAGATTCCTCCACGGCGCTGGGATTCGGCTTCCGGTGCGGTTTTCTGGGGCTTCTCCACCTTGAGGTGGTTCAGGAGCGACTGGAGCGGGAATACGATCTGTCGCTGATCATCACGGCGCCGTCGGTCCGCTACGAAATCGAGCTAACGGACGGATCGACCATGATGATGGAAAACCCCTCGCTTTTCCCGGATCCGGCAGGCATTGCCGTCACCCGGGAACCCTATATCCGGGCGTCGATCATGGTGCCGGACAAGTACATGGGCCCGGTGATGAGCCTCTGCCTGGAACGCCGGGGGATCAACAAGAATTACCAGTATTTTTCCTCGAGCCGGATGGAGATGATTTTCGAGCTGCCCCTGGCCGAGGTGGTCTATGACTTCTATGACCGCCTCAAGACGGTGACCCAGGGGTACGGATCCTTTGACTACGATATCATCGACTACCGGGAGACGGATATCGTCAAGGTGGATATCCTCATCAACGGTGAGAAGGTCGATGCGCTCTCCCAGCTTGTCCATCGGGACAATGCCGTGTACCGCGCCCGGGTGGCATGCGAAAAGCTCAGGGAGGAAATCCCCCGGCACATGTTCAAGATCGCAATCCAGGGAGCCATCGGCGCGAAAGTGATCGCAAGGGAGACCATCAACCCCTACCGCAAGGATGTCACTGCCAAATGCTATGGCGGCGATATCTCGCGGAAACGAAAGCTCCTTGAAAAGCAGAAGAAGGGAAAAAAGCGGATGAAAATGGCCGGAAACGTGGAAATCCCGCAGAACGCCTTTCTGTCGGTTTTAAAGGGGAAGGAATCCTGACGCCCGGGCTCACAGCCCGGGCGTCGAAGAATCGGTGCCGAAGGATCTATGCGCCGATGATCTCGAATGAATTGAAGAAGTATCCGATTTCAAAGGCTGCGGTTTCCGGGGCGTCGGATCCGTGGACGATGTTTTTTTCGATATCGGTTGCAAAGTCCCGCCGTATGGTGCCTTCTTCGGCGTCCTCGAAGTTGGTCGCGCCCATGAGTTTGCGGTTTTTCGCGATCACATCCTCGCCTTCCAGCGCCATGACCACAATCGGGCCCGATGACATGAAGTCGGTAAGGCTGTCGAAAAAGGGGCGCTCGGCATGGACCGCGTAAAACCCCTGGGCCTGCTTTTTGGTCATCCAGAGCATTTTCATTGCAATAATCCGGATATCGCTCTTCTCGAAGCGGCTGACAACCTCCCCGATAAGGCCTTTGCCGACACCGTCGGGCTTAATGATGGACAATGTTCTTTCCATGCAGACTGATTCCTTTCATTATGGGTTTCTGTTTACGTTGATTTGATGCAGTCATCCGGTTTTTTCCGGCTAAGCCGCAATAGCAGATTGTCCTGTGCACGTCAAGATTTGCCGGGCTTTCCTTGCAGCCTGCCGGCATCTGTTTTTCTTTTTTGATATTGACAACGGTTCATTTCGTGGATAGTTTGGTTTGCCTGTAAAAAATGCAGGATTTTTATAATAATTTCTGTACGGAGGAAATCATGCTTAAAGTAACCGATGCGGCATACCAGGAAATTGCCGAGTTTTTCAACGGCAAAACGGCGAGACCCATCCGGATTCTGCTGAATCCCGGCGGATGAGGCGGGCCGTCACTGGCAATGGTTCTGGATGAACCGAAAGACAATGATACGGTATTCGATGTAAAGGGCTTCGAGTTTATTGCGGATAATGATTTTCTCGAAAAGGCGCAGCCGATCATCATCGATCATAAGGGAATGGGATTTTCCATCAGTTCAAACATTGATTTTGGCAGTGGCAGCGGCGGCGGCGCCTGCGGCTGCGGATCGAGTTGCAGTACGGACTGATCGTTCTCTTTTTAAACGCCGCTCAGAAATGATGAAAAAAAATCCGGTACCGGCTTCATGGCCGGGTACCGGATTTTTTATTGAAAATTTGCGGGCTGAGGGGCCGGCATTGGGCATTGCGATAGCCGGGCCAGGAAATCAATCCCCTGGTCAGAAAATCCCCGGGTCAGGGAGCCACACCGTGGAGCCGGGCAGGGGGCTGCGCTAGTTCAATGCCTCCTTGAGGGCTTTGCCGGGGGTGAACTTCGGGACCTTGCGTTCCTTGATATTGATGGGGGAGCCCGTCTGGGGGTTTCTGCCGGTCCGCGCTTCTCTCTTGACCGGTTTGAAGGTGCCGAATCCAACCAGGGTCACGCTGTCGCCCTTGGACAGGGCATCGGTGATTGCCTGTACCATGCAATCCACTGCTGCCTGGGCTTCTTTTTTGGTGCTGACCACTTTTGACACTTCATTGATTAAATCTGCTTTGTTCACTTGACTACTCCTTTCTTTCGGGTTGTTGTTCGTTTTGCGGGGATTGCGGACG
Source organism: Desulfobacteraceae bacterium (assembly GCA_007131845.1). Classification (GTDB taxonomy): domain Bacteria; phylum Desulfobacterota; class Desulfobacteria; order Desulfobacterales; family Desulfosalsimonadaceae; genus B1SED10-16. The sequence continues at coordinate 5,295 of SLPT01000183.1, forward strand.
TTTAAACGGTTTGTCAGCCGGCTGCAATACGGAAAGTAGAAAATCGACTGATCCGGCAAGTAATATTATCGGATGTTTGTTAGCGGGGCTATTCAGGTGTCAGATAATTATATATTTAAACATTTATTAATAGTCGGACCACTGTTCTATAAACATACGTTTATGAAAACGCTGTGTCAAGAGTGTTTTTGCGGTTTTTGCCGATTTAGATCAGGATGAAGTCTCTATTGAACTAATTTTAATGCACCCGGAACAGGGATGATCCGTTGGTTTTCTAAAAATTTCAGAGTGCATAGCGGTGAGATATTTTATAATAAAAAGGGGTTATCAGATATTGAATTTTTCCGGGATTGCGGCAGGCACGGGTACCGGGTTGATTGCAAGGCCTTCAGCTTTTCAAAAAGGGCGGATGCCGTAAAGGTACCAGGAAATCAACTCCTGACCGTAAAACACGTGAATCAATGCGCCTATGGCCAGAAACGGGCCGAAGGGTACGGCCAGCTTCATATTTTTCCCCGAGGCGATCATCATGACCCCGCCGATGACGGTACCGGTTACGGAGGCGGCAAAAATGGTCAGTATGACACCCTGCCATCCGACCACCGCGCCGATCATGGCCAGCAGCTTGATATCGCCGCCGCCCATGCCTTCATTTCCTGTCAGGAGGTAGTAGACCCACGCAACCAGAAAGAGGCTCCCGCCTCCGGCCAGGATTCCGGTCAAAGATTCCAGGGGGGTTACCGCCGGCAGCAAAAACGAGCCTGCAAAGAAAAGGGGGATGCCCGGAAGGGAGATGACATCGGGTATGATGCGGTGATCGATGTCGATGAAGGTTATTACGATGAGCGAGGCCGCAAAAACGAAATAGACGGCCGCGGCCGCGGAAATCCCGAAGCGGAAAACGCACAGGGCGGCGAAAAGCCCGGTGAGCAGTTCAATGGCCGGGTAGCGCATTCCGATGGGCTCCCGGCAGTTCCGGCATTGTCCTTTCAGCCACAGGTAGCTTAAGACGGGTATATTGTCATAAAAGGAAATCGGGGTTTCGCATCGGGGGCAGCGGGATGCGGGTTTTACGATCGACAGGTTTTCCGGCAGGCGGCAGATGCACACGTTGAGAAAACTTCCGACGATCAGTCCGAAAAAAAAGCCTGCGATGATTTCCAGGGGATTTGACATGGATATATCAGTGCTTATGGTAACCGTAATTAAAGGGCGGCCTCGAATTTCATTGTGTTTAACATATATCGGGTCTATAAAAAATATATTTTTTCGGCGGCCGGGCTGCGAGCCGGTTGCGCCGGCGCAAATAACGGACATGTTATAAGTCCATCAAATTCGATCCGGGCGCGAAGATTGGCGAAAAAGACGGCTGTCGTTCAGGCACTGAATAAAGGGATTGCATTGCACTTCCCTCCAACGAAAAGGTTTAAAATCATTGACCAGTAAGTTCATGTCGGGAGCAACAATGGCAGAAAGCGATAAAGACGATTTGATCCGGTTGATTGACGACGAAGACATAAAATCCATCGAAATTCCGGAAAAGCTTCCCCTGCTGCCGGTACGGGACGTGGTGGTCTACGCGGACATGGTTCTGCCGCTGTATATCGGGCGGGAGAAATCACTGCGTGCCATCGAAGAGGCCATGAAGGGCGACCAGATCATTTTTCTGGCCACCCAGAAGGATCCCATGGTCGAGGAGCCCAAGCCGTCCGATATATACCGGGTGGGAACCGCATGCCGTATTCTTCGCATGCTCAAGCTGCCGGACGGACATTTCAAGGTGCTCGTCCATGGCCTTGAAAAGGCGCGCATACGCCGGTTTTCGACGAAAAAATCCGTATATCATGTTTCGATCGAAATCATCTCGGACGCCTATGATATGGAAATCGATGTCGAAACCCAGGCATTGATGCGAAACGTCCGGGAAAACTGCGAAAA
>SLPT01000304.1 GCA_007131845.1 Desulfobacteraceae bacterium
ATGGTAGACATCCTCCGGGCTTCCGGAAAAATAGGCGCCCTTGTGGTAATAGGCCGCATCCGCGAAAACTTTCATGCCGATTACGCCCATGCCGGCCGCAGCCGCCGTGGCAATGGCGTTGTGCCGGTGGGACATGTACAGGGGGTCCGCCGGGTTGATGGTAACCAGCAGGGTGTCGATGATGCGGAAGGCGTCCTTGCGGATAGCGTATACCAGGGCGGCCGTGTTCCAGTGCCCGGTAATGCCGATGTGGCGAATCCGTTTTTCCCGTTTCGGGTTCAGGCCGGTCCGGTCGGTTCCCTCCCGGAAATCGAGCAGGGCCGGAAGGGCTCCCAGCCAGGGTCTTTCCGGCGAGGGATTGTCCAGTCCCTCGAATATCATGTCGATTTCCGATTGGGTATTGATGTTGTGGATCTGCACGGCGTCTATATACGCATCTTCCGGGTAGTCCCCCCGGCCGTCGCCGAACATGAGGGAAAGGGACCGGCGAAGGTCGTCCACGGCCGTTGAGACGTTCCATTCATCGATCATCCCTTCGCTGAAATCCGTTGGAAAACGTTCGCCTTCCGGCCGCCGTGCGGTACGGACATGCGTCTTGGTGGCCACGAAGAGCCGTTTGCGGGCTTCCGGGTCATAACCCGCAGCCGCGGGCGATATGCCCAGCCGTCGGAACGCCTCGCCGAAATGCTTCTGGCTGGGCCCGTAGACATTCGAGGTGTCCATATAGTTGATGCCCAGTTTGTGGGCCTTTTCGATGATGGCGACCGGATCGGATCCGGGGCCGGGCCATTGGATGGACGCCTGGCCGCCGAGACCCAGCGTGGTTATCTCTCTTCCCGTGCGTCCCAGGATCCGGGTTGCTGGCTGCGTCATACTATCCACCTCCTGTAGTTGTATTGCTGCCTTTAATCGAAATCGAAATCGGGATCGACACCGACACCGATATCGATGCACGTTTCCCCTGCATCCCGATTCTGCATCACCGTTTTCCGTCCGGTTCAGCTCCCGGATTCCCTTTCAAAGTGTTTTTCAGCAAGCCTCGCCTTCCGCCTGGCCTGAGCCTCCCGGTTGCGGCGTTTTTCCTCGTCGGTTTCGGCTATGACCGGCGGGATCATACGGGGTTTCAGGTTTTTATCGATAGCCACGTAAGTGAGATAGGCCGAGGCAATATGCCGCCGCTCGCCGCTCATGAGGGTTTCCGCCTCGACGCGGACGCCGATTTCCATGGAGGTTTTCCCGGTCATGTTGAGGCTGGCCGAAAGGATCAGCAGGTCGCCGATGAATGCCGGGTGATGAAAGTCCAGGCGATCCACCGAGGCGGTCACGGCGTTGCACCGGGAATGCCGGACAGCCACCACCCCGGCCGCCGAATCAATCAGCTTCATGATCGTTCCGCCGTGAACGTTGCCTGCCGGATTGGCATCCGAAGGCTGCATCACCTGGGAGACGATCACGCTGGAATCGCAGACGGGTTTTCCGTTTTCCTGTACGTTTGCAGGGGTGCTGCATGGTTTGTCTTCGCTCATCGAGTGTCCTTTTCTATGTCTGTCCCGTTTTATCCAATTGTAATTCCGATGCCGGAGCTGTCAAAGAGCGTATAAAAATCCTTGCCCTGTCGGCATAGAATGGTTTATAAATGGTTTATTGCAGACGGTCGGCTACCGGTCGACCCCGCCCGCTCTTGCCACGAAAGCTTTTCAGGGAACGTCGTGAAACGAATTGTTTTTCTGTTTGTTTTTTTAATACCCTGCGCCTCCTTTGCCGCCTCCAAAGCGGATCTGGTACTTGTTATAAAATCGGAGGCTATGCTGTATCTGGTTGAAAACGGCGAGGTGTTCAAGTCCTTTCCCGTGGTTTTCGGCGCCAACCCGGTTGGCCACAAGAAGCGGGCAGGCGACAACCGAACCCCGGAAGGCCATTATATTCTGGATTTCAAGAACGAAGATTCGGCTTTCTATAAATCGATTCGCATATCCTACCCCAATGAGAAGGATATTACCAGGGCTGCAAAGCGGGGTCTGGACCCCGGCGGCAATATCATGATCCACGGCCAGAGAAACGGATACGGTCATCTCGCCCCTGTCATGCAGCAGTACAACTGGACCGAGGGCTGCATCGCGGTGACCAACTATCAGATGGACGTCATCTGGGATGCGGTGGAGGTGGGGACCCCTATCACGATTATGCCGTAGCTCTTTTTTGCCGCCTGGAGGCGTTCGGGGCTTTTACAGGTTCCGCAACCTCTCCAACCCCCTTCGCCTCGACCTGCGCCGGCCCGAACCGGATGGCATTGGCCGGGCATGCACCCGCGCAATTCATACATCGCATGCAATTGGTGGAGAGGGTTTCCGGCCGGCCGGTTTCCTTCACCCGGTCGATGGCGTCATCGAGAATGCCACCAAGCGGACACGTTGCCGCACACGTTCTGCAGCTTTTGCAGTTCGACTGGATCTGCATCTGGTAGGGGGCAACACGTCCCAAAAGCTTTCCCAGAACACCCCAGGGGCAGACGTGGGCGCAAAACCCCCGCGGATAATACATTGCTCCCACAATCGTCCCGAGCGTCATCTGGACAGCCATCATCCCGATAGGGATCGTCCATGTCCACGGGGCATCCGTCACAAATACCCTCAGGTAGATGAATACCGCCAGGAAAACCACGGTGAACCCGTATCCGAACCATGGGCTGGTCAGAAATCCGGGCATTTTACGGTTCGGGGAGATACGCCGGATCACATGGTCCAGCCATGCGCCGTTGGGACATATCCAGCCACAGAAGACCCTCCCTGCGAAAAGCGCTGCCGCCAGTGCGGCAATGACAAATAAAATGTTGAAGTAGTAAATGCCCAGGCCCAGCAGCAGCGCCGCCAGGATAATCCCAAACAACTGGGTGGTGTGGCGTATATTCGTGTACATGGATTTGGCCTGTATGCAGGATTGGCCTTTTTTCGTTTCAGCCGTTTGTGCCATTGGATTTTCCTTGTTGATTAATCAGGTTAAAGGGTTTCGTGTTGATGCTCGCCGCTTGCCACCGGCATTCCGAAAGCCCGCCATTCGGGGATTCCTTCGCGCATCCGTCGGGCCGCATAGCCGTTTTCGCGCAGCACTTCGACAGCCCGGCTCGCCAGGAGGCAGTAGGGCCCCCGGCAATAGGCGACGATCTCTTTTTCCTGCGGGAGCTCCGCCAGACGGGACGCCATCTCTTCAGCAGGGATCGACACGGCGCCGGGAATATGTCCCGCCCGGTATTCCGGTTCGGGCCGGACATCGATGACGATGATTTCGCCCTTTTCCAGGCGGTTGACAAGGGCTTCGCGGTCGACGGATTCCATGGCTTCGGAGCCGTCCGCAAACCGCGAGACGATTTTTTCGAATTCAGCCAGGCGGGCTTCCGCAAGCCGGCACATCGCGGAGAAAAATTCGCAGACATGCGCGTCAGCAACGCGGTAGGTCACATACAGCCCCTTTTTTTCGGAATCCACCATGCCCGCCCCCCGAAGCACCTGGAGGTGCCTCGATACGTTGGCAACGCCCATTTCCGCTTCTTCCGCCAGTGATTCCACGGTTCGAGGCCCGTTTCGCAGGATGTCAAGGATCTTGAGGCGCCCCGGGCCGGCCATGGCTTTTCCGATCCGGGCAAGCTGTTCGTAGGCGGTATCTTTTGCGTTGTCTTTTTCTGTCTGGTCTTTTGGCTTCATAGGGGCTTCCGGATGTTAGGATATTTACTGATCAAGTATTCAATTGATTTGTAAAATATATCGGCAAGCTGTTCTTGTCAAATTATAAAAGTGTTTTTTTGGAAAAAATCGCGCGCGGACACTAAAGAGGTGAGGGGTCCGGCCGCTTTACAGGACGAAGGCCGGGAACTGTTTTATCGAAATCGGGATCGAAATACCGCCAACCTGCGGGGGCAACTACATGACGGTTGTTGATCAGTATAAAACCGGCACGGGAAGGGAGCGGCTAAATAAAAATTACCACTCCTGATCTCGATAAGAGTGTTACTTCTCAGATGTTGAATCCTCAAAGGAATGTTTGCTCAGTGTTTGCCGAGAGATTTATATCTTACAGGTCGGGTTGTCAGCCGCGCTTTTCTTTTTTGGCGCAAGGGAGATCCGATTGACCATATTGCAGTACCGCCCCGCACCAGCTGTTTTCCGAAAGCGCCTTGAGGAAGGTAAACGATTCCGGCGGGTATGCTTCCAGAAGCCCCTGAAGCTCATTTTCACGGAACCCCGAGAATACCAGTGCCGCTCCGGGGGATGCAAAATTCCGTATGGTTGTGGAAAGTGCGGCCAGGGTGGGATATCGTAGGTTGGCCAGAACCAGATGAAACGGACCGGAAACGCTGCCTGCGTCCTCGCCGGATATGCGGATGCGGTCGTCCAGGTTGTTCAGCCGGGCGTTTTTGCCGGCTTCGTCGCGGGCGCAGGCGTCAATGTCGACGGCAACGGCCTCTTCGATCCCCAGAAGGCAGGCACCGATGGCCAACACCCCGGATCCGCACCCGATGTCTATGGCCCGGGTAGCACTTGAGTCTGAAAAGGGAAAATATTCGCGGAGAGTCCATGCGACCAGGCGAAGCGAGATGCGGGTGGTGGGGTGGTCGCCCATTCCGAACGCGGCGCCGGCAGCGATCCGGATCCGGATGCCGCCCGGCGGCGGATTATAATCGATATCCGGCGGGGTCAGAACGATCTTTTCTCCCACATCCACCGCCTGCCGGTATGATGTTTCGATAAATGTATGCCCCAGCTGCTGAGTGTAGGCCAGTCGGTTTTCCCGGATCATTTCCCGGATCATTTTTCTCGCGGTTCGCACGGGAATGCCGCTGACCGCAGCGATCCGGCGCTCTATCTCCCCCGGCGTATAACGCCTTTCAGCTTTCCCGATTTCATCGGCAATGACCGATCGCAGATCTTCAGGGTAATTGGTCTGCAAAGTGTTTTCCCCGGTAGAAAATGAAATGATGCATGCGTAAAAAGTCGCGATCCGACGGCTTTGTAAAAGTTCAAGATCAAGGCTTGCGCAATTTCGAAGAATGCAGAGTACTTGGCGTACATGAAATTCTGAGAAATTGCGCGTAACGCAGATATTGGATTTTTTACGAAGTCGTCAAAAATGAAATCATGCCAAACAACGGTATGGATGGCAAGGCTGTTCCGCATATCAGAGAAACGCCCATGAAAATAGCCGGATCCCTTTAAACGTTTTTTGTTCGGTACCGATAAGGATCTTGAAAGAGAAAATTTTACACTCGGTATAACATGGGGATGGGGGAATCATAATGCAGCGACTGAAAAACCTTAGCATCGGACAAAAACTCATCATTGGAATCATACTGCTTCTGGTGATTACGTCAACGGCCATTGGAACGCTTTCTTTTGTTCAATCCTCGGTGGCCTTGCAGGAGCAGGTGGAGGAGAATCTGCCCCTGATGGCTCAGGACGGCGCGCGCCTTGTCAACAGCTATATTGAAGGATATCGGACAGCCGTGGAAGGGGTTGCATCCAGGGATGTCATCGAGTCCATGGACTGGTCCAGGCAGCGCCGGGTACTGGAGGAGGAGACAGGGCGCCTGGGAATTCTGGGTATGGGGATTATTGCACCGGACGGTGAAGCACGATATCCGGACGGATCCACCGCGCAGCTGGGTGACAGGAACTATTTCCGGCAGGCCATGAACGGCCGTACGGCCTTTTCCGATATCATCATCAGCCGGGTTATCAACCGGCCCGTTTTTATCGTTGCAGCACCGATCAGAAACGACCGGGACCAGGTGCAGGGCGTTTTGCTGGCCCGGCTGGACGGCACTCACCTCAGTGAAATCACGGATAATATCGGGTACGGCGAAACCGGCTACTCCTACATCATCGATTCCGCCGGCGTTCTCATCGCCCACGGTAACCGGGAATTCGTGATGGATCAGCGAAATTTCATCGAAGAATCGGAAACCAATCCCGAATATGCTTCTCTCGCGGCAATGTTCCGGCAGATGATCCGGGGAGAGTCCGGATTCGATGAGTACCCGTTCATGGGCTCGGACCGGTTTTTCGGGTATGCACCCATTGCCGGCACGAACTGGTCCATCGCCGTGGGTGCCCAGAAAGCGGATGTGTTCAGTGGAATCGTGGCCATGCGTTGGAACATTTTGTTTCTTTCCATAGCATGCGTCGCCATAGGAATTTTTCTTTCGCTGTTGCTTTCCAGAAGCATAACCAAACCGTTGAAACGGTCGGTTGAAACCCTTAACGCGGGCGCCCATCAGGTTTCATCGGCCTCCGGCGAGGTGGCATCGTCAAGCCAGGCCCAGGCCGAGGGTGCGAGCGAGCAGGCCTCGAGCCTGGAGCAGACATCGTCGTCGCTCGAGGAGATGGCTTCCCAGACCCGCCATAACGCGGACAACGCCGGCCAGGCGGATCAGGCCGTGCGGGAAACCGTGAAAATGGTGGAAAGCGGGGTCGCCTCCATGGAACGGATGAACAGCGCCATCAGTGAAATCAAAACATCCACCGCCGAAACGTCGAAGATCATCAAAACCATCGACGAAATCGCGTTTCAGACCAACCTGCTTGCCCTCAACGCCGCCGTGGAAGCGGCCCGGGCGGGCGAGGCCGGCAAGGGGTTCGCCGTGGTGGCCGAAGAGGTCCGGAACCTGGCCATGCGCAGCGCCGAGGCCGCCAAAAATACCTCAGAACTCATTGCCCGGTCCCAGGAAAACGCCGACAACGGCGTGGCCGTAAACGGGGAGGTTTCCGGCCAGTTATCGGCAATACAGGACAGCGCGGCAAAGATCAGCACGCTGATCACGGAGATTTCGGCTGCATCCAAAGAACAGGCCCAGGGCATCGAACAGGTGAACATCGGGGTTGCCGAAATGGACAAGGTGGTGCAGCAGAATGCCGCCAACGCCGAAGAATCCGCCAGCGCAGCCGAGGAGTTGTCCTCTCATGCCGCGGAGATGGAAAGGATTGCGGAAGAACTCGCAGTCATGGCAGGATCATCCGCTGGAGAAACGGATTCAAAGGCCCTCATAATAAATGAGGACCAATAGCAAATAAAAGCGGGGCGATCATGGGATTGCCCCGCGGTAAAAAGCCAGCTTCCGTGCAGTCGGCCGGAAAGGGGCGATAAGGCTTTCCATCTCGTCTTCACCGGGCGGTTTCGTATCGCGCCCGGCAGCCGCCAGAAGTTCAACTTCCGA